>JAUXDE010000107.1 GCA_030618495.1 Clostridia bacterium | reverse complement strand
TTGCTTCCTGTTGCTTTTCTTCCTGTTTCTCTTCAGGTTTGTCTTCAGGTTGCTTTGCTTCCTGTTTCTTTTCAGGTTTGTCTTCCGGCTTTTCTTCAGGCTTGTCTTCCTGTTTTTCTTCAGGTTTGGCTTCCGGCTTGGCTTCAGGTTTCTTTGCTTCCTGCTTCTCTTCAAGATTTACTTCCGGTTGTTTTGTTTCCTGCTTTTCCTTTCCAGCCGTTTCATCCTTTTCTTCTACTTCATCCTCATCTTCGTATTCATCTTCCTCGTATTCATCTTTCTTCGCTTTCATTATATCGCTTATAGATACTCCATGTTTTTCCTGGTTGATGTACTTGCTGACTTCCTCCCTTTCAAGAGACTTGGAATACTCCTTGATACTTAACTCTATCTTTTTATTCTTGGCATCAATCTTTACAATGGATGCCCATACCTCTTCTCCGACCTTGACTTCGCTGGCAACATCTTCCGTCCTTTGCGCGGAAATCTGCGATATATGAATAAACCCTTCAATTCCAGGCTCAAGCTCAATGAAAGCGCCGTTGTTCGTAATCCGCGTCACCCTGGACTGGATATTACTGCGCGTATGATACTTATCATATGGATTTTTTGATTTTTGTTTAAGCCCGAGAACCATCTTTTCCGCCTCCGTATCAACCCTGACAACAGCCACCTCAACCTGCTCACCCACTTTAAGGACATCTTTCGGATGTTTTACATTCACGGTCCATGACATGTCGGAGACATGTATCATTCCCTCTATCCCTTCCTCTAATTTTACAAAAGCGCCGAAAGGAGCAAGATGAGTGACCGTTCCCGTGAGCATGCTTCCCGGCAAATATTTCTCTTTGGCTTTCATCCAGGGATTAGGCTGTATCTGTTTAAGGCCAAGAGCCATTTTATTTTTCTCCGCGTCAACCCTTAACACCTTGACCTCCACTACTTCCCCTTCTTTTAATACATCTGACGGTTTCCTCACGTTGCTCGTCCATGACATGTCGGAGACGTGTATCATGCCTTCAACCCCTTCGGTAAACTCAACGAAAGCGCCGAAACCGGTCAGGCCTGTCACCCTTCCGGATATTATTGAACCTACCGGGTATTTTTCTTCAATATTTTCCCACGGGTGGGGGGTTAACTGTTTTAAGCCAAGTGATATCTTTTCTTTCTCCTGGTTAAACTCCAGCACTTTGACATCCAGCTGCTCACCCTCTTTCAGGACATCACTCACTTTCTTTATATGCCCCCATGAAATATCCCTTATATGCAGCAGGCCGTCAATACCACCGAGATCGATAAAAGCGCCAAAATCGGTTATCTTGCTGACTGTGCCCTTCAACACGTCACCGACAGCAAGCTTGCCCATTAACTCATCCCTCTTTTTCCTGACGCCGCTTTCAACCACCAGCCGCCATGACACTACTATATTACTCTTCCCGGGAGTGTATTCTATAATCCTTGCCGGGACAGTATTGCCCAGCACGGAATCTATATTCCTTACCGGCGGGTAATTAACATGTGAAGCCGGCATAAAAACTTCCATTGATTCCTTCGTAAAACCTTTTAAGTCAGCCGCCACACCGCCCTTCACCTTTTTTGTCAGTACAACCTCAACTTCCTTCTGCGTATTGTATGCCTCCTCTATATTTTTGTAATCACTTTTTCTTATTGCTTTCTTATAGGAAACAAGCGGCCCTCCTGGTACGCTGTCATATCTTTTTACAACTACAACATCTATTTCATCCCCGACTTTAAATTTATTAAGCTCCTCCTCTGATTCAAATTCATTCACATCAAGGTTACCTTCTGTTTTGTATCCAATATCAACCATTATATAATCCTTGTTTATCAGGATAATCTTGCCGGTTATAATATCTCCCGTATTAAGTTGATTAGATTCTCCCAGCAGGTCCTCCATGCTAAATTCCTTATTCCCATTGTCCGTTTCCATATCCACTCCCTTTTCCCTTTCTTTAGTGTAGTATAGTATTACTACAATATGGGGTTATTCATAAAACCCCGACACATCAAGTTTTTTTATCTTTCTTATTATCTCCCTGCCAAATTCAAGATAACCTTCCTTGTTTTTATTCGCTTTCCTGTCAAAATATATCGGCTTGCCATATTCAAGCCTGGCTTTAAGAAACCTGAACGGCTTTATCCTTTTTGAATATGTAACAATAGCGGGGACAACAGGCGCCCCGGAAAAACACGCGATACTGCCTATGCCTGTCTTCGCCTTCCCCATACTCATCCAGTCTCCGCGTGTCCCTTCGGGGAACATCAGGAGGGCTTCACCCATTTTAAGAAACTTTATAGTAGCTTTATATGCCCCAAAATCCGCTGTTCCCCTCTTTACCGGATAAGTCCCGAGTTTTCCCATGTACCATCCGAATACCGGTTTTGTCAGAAGTGATTCCTTCCCCATGAAAAACAGATACCTCCGGGCAGTCGCCGCGATAAGGGGCGGATCCCAGTATGAAAGATGATTTGACGCAATAATAACATGGCCCTTAGAAGGTATATTCTCACGGCCTTTAACTTCCAGGCTCATGAATATCTTCCCATAGAGCCCGGCGAGAAAACGGGTAAATGAAACTATTGCTTTATTGCGTTTGTTATACAATTGGCTACATCCTTTAATTTCATATTGGTTGAATCAATTAAGACAGCGTCACCTGCCCTGGTCAGCGGGCAAACCTTCCTCGTGCTGTCCCGCCGGTCACGCGCCTTGATATCCTCTTTTATGCGGGCAAGTTTAATCCCGGAGCCCTGTTCCTTAAGTTCAAGGAACCTCCTCTTTGCCCTCTTGTCAATCGATGCGTCCAGGAAGAATTTATAGGGTGTCCCGGGGAATATCACAGTGCCGATATCGCGCCCTTCCATCACCACCCCGCCTTTTGCGCCTGCCTTGCGCTGTATGCCGACAAGGTATTTCCTGACTTCCCCTATTGCCGACAACACGCTTGAACGCTGTGTAATATTTCTTGCCCTCAATTTATTAGTGACGTCCTTTCCGTCAATGCATATCCTCATCTTATTGTTTCTCGGCTCTACCTTCATCCTCATACTCCCGAGCATCCGTATTATGCTTTTCCTGTCCGAAGGGTCAATTCCTTCATCCAGGGACTTCCATGCAATGGCGCGGTACATCGCCCCCGTATCAACGTAGGTGTAGCCCAGCTTCCCGGCAACAAGTTTTGACGTGGATGTCTTCCCGGCGCCCGAAGGACCATCAATCGCGATTACGTGCTTCTTTACCACCAACGGCCCCTTTCCTGGTATGTTTTAATGAAATTTTCCACGGAACGGTTATAACTCCTCTCAACATCATCAGGAAATAAACATGCCGGCAACTCTCCCATGTTCCAGTGATACACCAGGCATTCACAGCACACACCCTTCCTGTCGCAGGGATTGTAACTGCAGTTGCATTTAGACATATTTTTCTTCTTATTGCATTCGGACATATCGCCTCCTATTGCAGGGGTCAGGCCTCAACTTCATTGGACTTAAACCTTGAGAAAACATTAAAGAACCCGGGAAAAGATATTTCACAACATTCTTTATTTATTATTTTATCCGTACCGCTTTCAGAGACTAAACACGCTATACTCAATGCCATCGCCATTCTATGGTCACCGTAACTGTTAACCTCAACTGGCTTTAACGGGGTCGGCCCCTCGATAATCATCCCGTCTTCCTTTTCCTGTATCTTCGCCCCCATCTTCGCCAGTTCCGAGCAAATAGCCTTTATCCTGTCCGTTTCCTTAACCCTTAACTCCCGCGCCCCTGAAATTACGGTTTTGCCTTCTGCCTGTGTCGCCGCGACGGCAATAACGGGTATTTCATCAATCATCCCGGGAATGTCTTCACCGATGATTTCTATTCCTCTTAACTGACCTTTTTCCACATGTATATCAGCAACCGGTTCATTGCTTATTGAACGGGGGTTCTTAAACTCTATCTTCCCGCCCATTTTCTTCAGTACATTAATTATCCCCGTTCTCGTATTGTTTACACCTACACATTCTATTTCTGTTTCCCCGCCCTTTAATAACGCCGCAACGATAAAATACGCCGCGGAAGATATATCACCCGGAACTTCAATTTCCCTGCCCTGAAGTTTACTGCCGCCATTGACAGTCACCTTTAAACCTTCTTCTTTTATTTCCGCCCCCATGTACTTCATCATTCTTTCGGTATGGTCCCTTGACTTAACCGGTTCCGTAACGGTTGTTTCACCTTCAGCATACAGGCCCGCAAGCATCAGGCAGGATTTAACCTGCGCGCTGGCTACCGGAGAGTCATAGTCGATAGAATGCAGTTTGGACCCTCTTATTCTTAAAGGGGGATAATTATCCTCCACTCCTTCTATTTCGGCGTTCATTTCTCTTAAAGGGATTAACACTCTCTTCATGGGCCTTTTGCTCAGTGATGCGTCTCCCGTCACAACCGAATCAAACGCCTGGCCCGCAAGCGCGCCGCTCATAAGCCGCATGGTAGTGCCTGAATTTCCCGCGTAAAGGTCCTTTCCCGGCTTTTTAAAACCTCTCAGCCCCACGCCGCGCACCACTAACTCCGAAGGCGCTTTCTCAGCCACGTTAACTCCAAGTTCCTTCAGCACGTTAAAAGTCGACCTGCAGTCCCCGGAATTGGAAAAGTTTTTTATACGGGTATCTCCTTCAGCGATTGCCCCAAGTATCAAGGCCCTGTGAGAAATTGATTTATCTCCCGGAATCTCAGCCCTTTTTATTATCATTTCACCCGGCTATTCTTCACAAAACTCTTTCTTATCTCTTTTGCTTTTCTAAATTCCTTCATTAACCGTTCCCTTGACCCTGCCGAAATCAGCTTCTTCATTTTCGCAAGTTGCTTCTCGTACCTGGTTATTGATTCCAACAATTCCTTACTGTTGAAAGCGCTTATGTCCGCCCACACCTCGGGACTGCTCTCAGCTATTCTTGTCATGTCCCTGAACGCTCCCGCGGCTACCTTTGATATATTTTTATTCTTCATTCTGCTTTCACCCGCCTGTAAAGCCAGTGAAAAAGCAAGGATGTGGGGTAAGTGGCTTACTTCCGAAACCATTGCATCGTGCTTCCCGGGACCGGCAATAAGCACACTTGAGCCTGCCTTCTGCCACAATCTCCGGACCTGCATTAAAGCCCGGCTGTCGGTATTTTTTGTTTTTGTTATCACGCACGTGGAATTTACAAAAAGGTCCGGGCTTGCATTCGTAACCCCGGTTTTCTCGGAACCCGCCATGGGATGCGACCCTACAAAGCAGGCTCCCGGCGCAAGTAACTTCTCCGCTTCACTCACCACTGGTTTCTTCACACTGCCCGCATCGGTAACCACCGCTCCTTCTTTCAGCGCGGCCCTGAATTTCTTTATCATTTCACCGGTTTTACCGACAGGGACCGCTATTACAACCAGGTCCGCGTCCTTAACTCCTTTTTTAAAGTCAGTAGTATATTCATCAACAGCGCCAAGCCTCTTTGCCATGGCGAGCCTTTTAGCGTTTCTGCCAACGCCAACCACCCTGGCCGCGGCCTTCCTCTTCCTGACGGCAAGCCCCAGTGAACCGCCGATAAGCCCCACCCCG
>JAUXDE010000044.1 GCA_030618495.1 Clostridia bacterium | reverse complement strand
AAAAGAAAGCAAAGAAAAAAGTAGCAAAGAAAAAAGTAGTAAAGAAAAAGGTAGCAAAGAAGAAAAAAAAGGTAGCAAAGAAGAAGAAGAAGAGATAAGCGTCTTATGCCCCTTGTAGAATTAGGTTATTAAGGTAATTGCAGGAAGCGGTTTAATAGATTGCCTGATTACCTAATCTACAAGGGGTTCTTCTTTCAGCGCAAAAAGAGATTGTGTTATAGATGCCTTATAGAAGAATCGCAGGTTAAAGGAGGCGAATTATAAATGGCAGAAAAAGTGGTGAATACAGGCATTACCCGTGAAGAAGGTTATCTTTATTTTATGGATAAGGAAGGTGATATATCCAGGATTAAGATGGCTCGTGGAAGAAAAGGACGGGGATCTCCAGAAAAGGTGAAAAATGCGGGGATTAAGAGAGAAACAGGTTATCTTTACTTCATTGACAGGCAGGGAGATATTTCAAAATCAAAGATGATGAGAGGAAGAAAAAAGAAGACATAGCGGATTTCCTGATATCTTCATAAGAAATAAATATCGCAGATATTAAATAAATTTAAACTATTTGGTTTGTGTCAATTAAATATTAGGGTCAAGCTTGAAATTTAGGGTTAGAGGGACACTTTGAATTTTAAGTTGGATCCTTTTTTGTTATATTCTTTATTCTAAACCCTGATATTTGTTTGATAGTACACTTATTCGTTGACAGAACATGTTTGATTAAATGGAATTATAAATAGGGTAAATTTAAAGACTGAGAGTGGAACGGGGCTCGGCATCCCTATCAGTAAGAATATAGTGGATGATTATAATAGTACAATTGATGTGGAGAGTGAAATCGGGAAGGGTACGGTCCTGATGATTGAACTACCGATAAAATGATTAAAAAAAACTTTGACAAACTGTTTATTTATGTTAATATAGGAACATTAATATGTACCTAATAAATAGCTTATAAACGGTCACAGTTATGTTATGGAGGCATTATGAAAACAATAAAACTTGATTATGAAAACATTTTGTCATTTGCAGGTAAGGATGTGATTTTATCCTGGCAGGGGAAGGTTACTGAAGCTTACGGTAAACTCATGGGCAAAACCGGCCAGGGAGCCGATTTCCTGGGATGGACAAACCTGCCCGGTAATACCGCCGATGAAATGCTTTCTGATATTGAAGCAAGCGCGAAAAAAATACAATCCCAGTCAGACGTTTTTATTGTGATAGGCATAGGGGGCAGTTATCTAGGTTCAAGGGCGGTAATAGAGGCGCTTAAGCCAAACTTTTTCAATGAAAAATCCGAGACAAAAACCAGGATTTATTTTGCCGGGCAAAATATATCTTCGGATTACATGAAGGATCTTATGGAGTTGATAAGGGATAGGTCTATTACCGTTAATATTATTTCAAAGTCAGGAACGACAACCGAACCCGGAATAGCTTTCCGCTTGCTAAAAGATTTGATAGAGTCCAAATACGGCGAACAGTCAAAGGACAGGATTTTTGTGACTACGGATAGGTCCCGGGGAGCGCTGAAGAAGCTTGCCGGCAGTATGAATTACAAGACTTATGTGATACCGGATGATGTGGGGGGGCGTTTTTCCGTGTTGACTCCCGTTGGATTGCTTCCCATTGCAGTTGCCGGTATAAATATACGGGAACTGATGCGTGGAGCCGGGGATATGGCGGATATTTGTAAATCCGATAAGATATTTGAAAATCCTGCGTGTACTTATGCTGCGATACGAAACCAAATGCTAAAAATCGGCAAGCAGATAGAAGTTCTTTCGATGTGGACTCCGAAGTTCCATTACCTGGCTGAATGGTGGAAACAGTTGTTCGGTGAAAGCGAGGGAAAGGAAGGCCGGGGTATTTTTCCTGCTTCATGTAATTTTACAGCCGACCTGCATTCTATGGGGCAGTACTTGCAGGAGGGGCAGAGAATTATTTTTGAAACCCTCGTATTAACCGAAAATGAAGAGAAAAACATTTTTATCAAGAAAGACCCGGAAAATCTTGATGAGCTTAATTACCTGGAAGCCAAAAACTTTGATTTCATCAATAAAAAGGCGGCCGAGGGAACGTCAAGGGCGCATCATGACGGGGGTGTTCCCAATATGACTCTCAGAATTCCCGAGTTAAAAGAATATTACCTGGGACAGGTTTTATACTTCTTTGAAATCAGTTGCGCTTTATCAGGGTATATTCTGGGAATAAATCCATTTAACCAACCCGGAGTGGAAGTATATAAGAAAAACATGTTTTCTCTGCTTGAAAAACCCGGGTATTAGAAACACTACACTAGATATGTGATTTATATCACTTTATGATTATTTCTATTGACAAATAAGTTTTTTTGTGATAATATTATAAAGCAATGAGAAAATATATATTACTTATTATATTATTAATTATTCTAAGCACCGGGTGGGGGCCGCTTGGGTGTGAGGGGGAGATTTCCGGCAGAGTAATTGACAGCCAGGGAAGGGCTGTCAATAAGGCAACGATAGTTCTCTACATACGCTCTTTTGAGTTGGTTAAAACCGAAACGGATAATGCGGGCTGGTTTAAATTTGAAAATGTTATCTGGGGCAATTATGAAATAAAAGCAACAAAAGAAGGCTATGTTGACAGTCATGAACAAGTTACTCTTGGAGAATCCTATGCCTGCAAGATGGAAATGACGGATATAGTCCTGATGTATGATAACGAAAGTAAAATCATGGCTGTATATGACGGGTTTATAGAAGGAATAAAAGGCAGTGCTGTAAATCTGGATGATGTTTTAGGTGATGGTTTTGAAATGACTTTTACAGGGAATGATGAGGTAATCTGCACGAAAGAAAATTTTTGTCAGAACTGTCCTATACCCGAAGGGGTGGAATTTTCCTATTCTAATATCAGTATTGCCGATAATACCGCAACGGTGGATGTCACTTTTATAATTGAAGGAATATCTGAAACTGAATGGTCCTCAGGACTCAAGTTGTCAGTAGATAATATTTCTGCTGTTCCTTCATGGGAAATAATAAGCTGGGATATGGATTTGCATGATTTTAAGCCTGCAACGGAGGCAGGGAAAGGTTGGGCAGATCCTGATGGTTATATTGAATTTGACAGTGAAACAGGTAAACATAGATGGAAATGCATCTGGTAAAGGTCTTCAGCGGCAGGTCTTGAATTTATTAAAATATTCATTTATGTTTATTATAACTTGCAGGGGGCAGACCCCTTTCTCCTTTCCTATAAATTGATTTAAATTATATAATTCAAGACCTGTCCCTGAATGTCACTGATTAAATGAAGAATTGTTTAATTAGTGATTTTTTTTGACTATGTCACTTTTTTTATTTTTTTGTTTGATTTAATATATTATATTAGTATAATACAAATTAAATATTAAGTAACATTAATACTAATAATGAGTGATTAAATGAAAAAAATAACATTATTTACTTTAATTCTATTTATATTCTTACCTTTAAAGCTGTATTCAGCGACGCTTGATATCAGCAATACCGACATTTCACCCGGCAGCAGTGTCAATAACAGTACAATCATTAAGGTGTCTCTGACGAATGAATCCAATGTTGACATTAAGATATACGAATTAACCGAAAAAAAGCGGATACTTGTAAGGAATCTTGTTAAAAAAAGGATTTCCGCAAAATCATCATTTGAATCAGAATGGGATGGCAGGAATGATAATGGTGACGTGGTTGATAACGGAAATTATGAAGTAGAGATGGTTTTGAGTGATTTTGCAAAGCCATTCAGAAAAACGGTTCTTAAAAAAGAAGTACGGGTTGAAACCTATTACGTTATCGAGGAATTGAGGTTCGCTCCATCCCCGCTTAGTCCGGCCAGAGAAACGGCGACAATACTATTCCAGCTATCAAAAAAGGCAGTTGTCTCAATTGCTATATTGGACAGCAGGGGGATTCCCATGATTCATCCTGTTAAAAGAAAAAAAGTTTCCAGGGGTAGAAACAGTATATCATGGGACGGCAAGGACGAGGAAGGTTGGTTCCTGGAGCCCGGGTCGTATGTATGCTTGTTAGAAGTTTCAGTTTCCGGGAAGAAAGAGAAGCGCAAAGTTCCTTTTATGATTGTTGAGGGTATTGAAATAAAGAACCTGACGGTAATCCCCGGCAAAATTAATCCCGAAAGAATGAATAATTATACGACCATATCATTTACGTTGGATAAGAAAGCGGATTACAGTATAAAGGTGAGCGATACCGGCGGCGAGGAGGTGTGGTACAGCGGGATAAATGGGGGTAATGCGGGAAAGAATTCTATCGTATGGGGGGGGCTGAAAAAGGTTAAATTTAATACTAATATTTATTATAAGATTAAGATTAAGAAAAAAGACAAGCAAGATGAAAAAGCAACTGAAATAATCAAGCATGAAAAGAAAACCATTACGGAAGAAATGAATGGGAAGGATTTAAAATATAAGATGGGAAAAAATGAAGGATATCCCATAATTTATTCCAGTGTAAAAAGCGGTGAAACACCGATTACCCTGAAGGAATTGAAAGAGAAAACAGAAGGAATCGAAGGTGATATTATAGAAACTGAAATTGACAGGGTTGAGGTGCTCTATACGTCGGTTAAAACCGAGAGTTTATTTTCGGGGAAGTACACCATAGAGGTAAATGTAAAGGACCCGGAAACGAAGGAAGTAGGCGCTCCAAAAATTACTACCGTAACGATAGACCTTGAAAAGCCATTTGGTATAAATGTCAAAAAAAAGGAAATAAGAGGCGTTAATGCAAATCAGGAGTTCTTTCCCAAGAATATATCAGTTTCCATGGCAAACAGGTTTGCCGAGGTTGTAATCCCCTTTAAAATTACCAAGGATGCCAACGTTAAAGTTCAGATTCTTTCGGTCAAGGGGGGCATTGAGAAGAAAACCGATATGGGAAGAGTCCTTGCCGGGCCAGCTGAAGTAAGATGGGACGGGACGGACCAGTACGGGAAACATGTTTCTCCGGGCAAGTATAAAATCAAAATACTGGCTACGGATACAGTTCTTGTGAAGAAACCAAAAACTATCGTATACGGCTATGATATTTTTGTAAGGGAAACGCCGCAAGTCTTGTCGGCGGAGTATGACGGTACCAACGTATTTTATGCATTTGATATGGAGCAGGATTATCTTTTCCCAAGCCCGGTTATTTCCTCCGATGATGTTTTCAACCGCCTTGAAGTGGACCTTGACAGGGACAAAGTTGATAAGGAAGGCAGGGTAATTATAGATTTTATTTTTTCCGGGCGGGTTGCTGTAAACTGTGTGGTTGTCGGGGAGAAAAATTTCAGCGGCACAAGGGAGATTATACAGAAAAAAGAATGGTCTGAAGTGATGTATTCCGATGAGAATAACGCTTATAGATGGTCATGGAATGGAAGAAAGCATGACAGGGATAAGGCTGATCCATTCCTGTATAAATATGGAATCAATGAAATTGAAGAGAGAGAGAAGTATGCCCGGGCAGGGCTGTATCAGGTATGGTTGTTTGCGGTATCGAAGGGCAGAAAAAATGAAGCGGTTTTAGGGAAAACAATTGATGAACTGGCAAGTAAAAAACAAATAACTAATAGCGATTTACAGAAGTTTATTGAAGGCAATATTGCCGATAAGAATATGGTTTTTGTGAAAAAGGAATTGAAAGGTATGGGGGTTTTTACTGAAATGAGCCTTCATATAGAAGGGGCAATCAATAAAGGGATTGTTGAATTCATAGAGCATATAGACAAAAAATAAGTTGTGTATGGGCATCGGAGATATAAGCCCGACCCGGAACAGGTTATCCCATGAATAAAGTGAAAGTACTTCTTACCCTCTTAATAATGGCATCAATGTCAGGCTGTTGCATGAAGCATAATAAATATTTCAAGAGAGTTGATGCCATATCAATGGAATTAAGGGATATACAGAGGGATTTATCCGGCATCAGCAAGAAATCAAGGGAGATGGATAATATTTTATCCTCGGGATCGGCGGGAATTGAAGAAGCAAGCTTAGGAATTGACAGTATTGAAAAAGATATTTCCGGCATGAAAAACAGGATGAACGATATTTACAGGGCAATCAGCGTTACCAAGGAACCATGCGACAAAATATTGAAAGCGTATCATGAAACTCTGATGGACCTGCTGTTGGCCCTTAGTGAGGAGCGCAGCACGTATAACAGGGTTTTCTCTGACGATCCGATAAAAATAGAGATTGATGGCGAGCTTAAAACCATAACCATTAAAAAATTGAAGGAATATGAGGCTTTTCTTCCGGATGTTGAACAGGTATGCAATTATTTTATGTCATTGAATACATTTTACCGTTCCTGTAGGTTAAGAATACAGGGGAAAAATTTCTATGCTTATACATTGAAACCTTATTCATACGCAGAAGTAAAAGGTGGATGCATGACACCGCCTAAGAATATTTATACTTACCTTGTGAAGAAAAGGGAAATTATTCTTGAAGACATGGATGCGGGATATATTGAAAAATTGAAAAAGAAAATACTGGATTACGAAGAAAAGATAAAAAATTTAATCTCTACCCTTATAAAAACGAGGGATGAATTCAGGTTGCAGCTTGATGCGAAGAAGGCAGGTAAGAGATGAAACAGAGAACGCTTTCAACACTATTTGTATCGCTGTTATTGCTTTTTACTGCTGCCGGATACGCTTTTAGTGACTCAACTATTGATTTTGACTTGCTTACAAAAGGCGTTGGTTTGAGGCCTTTCGGTATGGGGGGAACGTATGTCGCGGTAGCCGATGATGTTAATGCTGTTTACTGGAACCCTGCGGGGCTGGGAATGCTTGACCGCAAGGAATTTACGGTTATGTCCAGTGAGGGTACTCCTTATATGTATCTTGCCTACGTCAACCCGCTAAAAAATATCGGGACTTTCGGTATTTCCGGCTATTATTATCAACACCTGGGAAATGTACCTGAAAATTATAAGGAAATATGGGACACCTCTATCATGTTGTCTTATGGTAAAAAGATTACCGACAATACAAGTTTGGGGTTAAACGCAAAGTTCCTGAAAAAAGACCTGTTTGAAGAGAACCCCTACGATCTAAGCATAAGCACGTACCCGCGGTATAGTTGGGGAGCTGATATAGGTATTATACACAAAGTGACTGATGAAATTCATTTGGCGGGAGTCATACAGAATATCTCAGCGGCTAATTTCATTTCAACCACTACAATAACAGAGAGTAAGAGGCCCTGGTTAGCGCTTCCACTCATTTACAAGTTAGGAGTGGCGGGAAAATGGTTTGACGGTGTGCTTACTCTTGGGCTTGACCTTAACCTGGCTTCGAGCGGGGAGGAAACATTCATTACCTTCGGAGGGGAGTACTGGGTACTTAACTGGCTTGCCCTGAGGACAGGTTATAATACAAGGGCTGGCCAGGACCAGGGTATACACTTTGGTATCGGCATAGGCAACGAAAACGTACATATTGATTTTGTTGTTTCTCTGTTTCTGGGAGACATGATCAGCCGGTTCGGTTTTACAGGGCGGTTCGGCAGGGAATACATGTACACGTTGATAGAGAGCAACATAGAGAGGCACTTTAAACGCGGGAAGAAATATTATTACCGCAGGGAATTTATTAATGCCTACAACGAATTCAAGAATATACTTGAACTGGCTCCCGGGCATAAGGGGGCGTCGGATTACCTTGCAAGAACCGAGGTGAACATTGATGAGTACGATACTTCTAAGGAAATAGCAGGATATTTTGTAAGGGGCGAAAAGTATTACAAAAAAGGGGACCTGGTTAAAGCCATGGTTGAGTTTGACGGTCTGCTTATCGTGGACACTGAACACAAGAAGGCAAAAGAATACCTTGAAAAGATAAAGAGAAAATCAGATGAATTAATAAGTAACCAGATGGAAAAAGCCAAAACGAGTTACGAGCGCGGGGATTACAAAATTGCGCATGAGCACGTGAATAAGGTGCTGTCTTTTAATCCCATGCATGATAAGGCAGGCAAGTATGAAACATTGATAAAAGAGAAGCTTGCTAAAGTTAAGAAAGCCATGGAGAAACAGAAAGAACAGAAGGAAGGAAAATGGAAGGCGATTTCAGATTACTACAAGGGACTGGCATTTTTTAACAAGGGGCAGTGGGTGGAGTCAATTAGAGTTTTCAAGGATGTGATAAAATATAATCCTGACCATGAAGGGTCAAAGGAATACCTGGCAAAGGCGAAGAAAGAAGCCGCAAGTATGTATTATAACAGGGGGCTGTTCTTCTTTAAGAAAGGCAAATATAGTACCGCTGTCAAGCAGTTCAACAGGTCACTGAAGTACGGTCATGATAACAAAAAGGTAATAGCAAAGATTGTTGAATCCCGTGAAAATATCAAGAAGGAAAACAAGAAAAAGGCGGAAAAATACTATGCGGAGGGGCTCGGCAGTTATACTCAGGGTGATACTGACGGGGCAATAAAAACCTGGAAGAAGGCAATAAAACTGGATCCTGAAAATGAAATAATACAGAATGCTTTAAAGAGGGCCCAGGAAGAAGTCAAGATTGAACAGGAGCCCGAATAATGATATTGAAATATAAGTTTGGGATATCAATAACCGTGATGGTCCTGATTGTGGTCGCAGGCGTAAGCCTCTTCCTGGTCATATCTGAGCGGACCATTCTTAATAAAATAATAAAGGACAAAGAAGCAAGCAGGATAGAGCTCGCAAAAAACCTGGTTCATGTTTGCAGGGAATCCATAATAGGCAATGACCAGTTGTTGATAATAAACCAGGTAAAGAACATCAGGAAGAACAACAGGGAAATAGTCCACATTATTTACGTGGATAGAGACGGCAAAATATTGGCTCACACCGAACCAAAAATGATAGGCGATTTTGACAATAAACTGGCAGAAATCAAGATTGATGAAGGGTCTTATCTTGGCGCAACTCATCCTGAAATAGAAAACGTATGGGATATATTTTTGCCGGTTATGATAGGCGGGGAAAGGACAGGCACTACCGGCATAAGGTTTTCCCAGGTGGGATTGAACAGGTTAATTGAAAATACAAAACAGCAAACATATACAAGGATTGCGGGTATTTCCGGTGTCAGCCTCTTGCTGGGATTGTTTGGTTCGGTTATTCTTGCCGGCATGATGTCAAATCCCATCAAGAAATTATCCAAAGGCGCAGCGTCTATAGGGGATGGCAATCTGGATACGGTTATAGATATCAGGAGCAGGGATGAACTGGGCAAGCTTGCGGGAGAGTTCAACAGTATGGCCAAAAAACTGAAGGAACTTGATACTATGAAAGATGCCTTTGTTTCCAATATCACCCATGACTTGAAGTCTCCCCTTGGGGCAATGAAAGGTTATGTTGACTTCCTACTGAAAGGCAGGATGGGCAATATAAACGACAAGCAGAAGGATGCCCTTATAAGGGTAAGTGAAAACGCTGAGCGTCTTGGGAATTTCATAGGAGATATCCTGGATTATGCTAAAATAAAATCCGGCAGTATTGACATAGTCAGGGAGAAAACGGATGTTTCGGAAATTATCAGGGAAACGGTAAGATTGATTGAGCCCCTTGCCGATAATAAATCAATTATTCTAAAGGCAAAAGTTCCTGATGGAGCGGAAGAGATTTTCGGGGATAAAAAAAGCCTGGAAAGAGTGCTGCATAACCTGATAAGCAATTCCATCAAGTTCACTCCCGAGAAAGGGCGTATTACGGTTTCTCTTGAGGATAAGAGGAAGGAATTGATAATAAGCGTAAGCGATACGGGTGTCGGGGTTCCTCCCGAGGATATCGGAAGTATATTTGACCGTTTTCATCAGGTGCAGGAACATGTTAAAATGGTTAAAACCAGAGGTACGGGACTGGGACTCGCTATAGTGAAGGGGATAGTCGAAGCTCATGACGGCAAGGTATGGGTAGAGAGTAAAATAAACAAAGGGAGTACGTTTTTTTTCAGTTTGCCAAAAGGCTCGTTACCGGCGGAGTTAAAGGATAAAGTATAGAAATATAGAAAAAAGAATAACGTATAAGGAGGATTACCCATGGCTGAGAAAAGAATATTAATTGTGGATGATCAGATGGATTGGAGGCTGCTTGTAAGGATGTCCCTTGATAACTATGATATTGAAATTATTGAAGCGGATGACGGGCAGAAGGGCATTAATCTTGCGGAGAGCGCGAATCCTGATTTGATAATCATGGATAACAACATGCCTGTTCTAACCGGATATGAGGCGATAAAAAAAATAAGGGCAAATCCTGCCTGCCGGTCAGTACCCATAATAATGCTTACTTCAAAGGGATTTGACGCGCAGATGAAGGAAATGATAATGCTTGATGTGAACGAGTTTATTTCCAAGCCTTTTGAAGAAGAGAAACTGATTGCATCGATAGAGAAGATTATAGGAAAATTGCCGGAAAAAAGCCAGGGTGTTCAGCAGCAGCAACAGCAACAGGAAATAGTTATCGGGAAAAAATTGATGGTTTTAATTGAAAATAATTATGTGAAAAAAAATATAATTGAAACCGCGGGAGCGAGAAACAAAGTTGTTGAAGTCAGCACAAAAGATGAATTGCTTGAGCAGTCTAAAAAACAACTACCGGATTACATAATAAGCGACATGGGACTTGCTGACTGGAATGATACTACGGGAGTGGAAGTGCTGAACTTTGCTTTAACTAATAATATTCATATAGTCCTTGATTTCAGCAAGGTTCCCAACGATGGGTTAAAAAGAATACTGGAGGCCAAAAATACCAGTTTGTTTGAGTTAAAGCCGATAAGAATACAGGAAATTATTGAAGAGGAATAAAAGGTGAAGAAGCGAATTCTCATAGTGGATGATAATCCCAGGATTTTAACGCTTATCAGGGAAGCGCTGGAGGAAGAGGGTTTTATGGTTATGACTGCCGCCAGTTCAAATGAAGCGGTTAGAAAGGCGAAAACATCACTGCCGGAATTAATCCTTCTGGACATAATGCTTCCGGGAATAGGCGGTTGGGAAATATGCAGGGTTTTAAAAAACAACATAGAAACAAAAAGTATTCCTATCATTATTATGACAGGCACATCGGTGCATCCGGACGATAAGATAAGGGGGCTGGAAATTGGCGCATTTGATTATATAACAAAACCTTTTCATTCGGGGGAACTAGTTGCTCGTGTAAAGGCTGTGCTTAGAAGAAGGGAAATGAAAGGACAGTCCCGCGGAAAAAAGGGGAACGGTAATGTTCTAACAGAGAAAAATATTATTGTTGACGTAGATAATCATATGGTACAGGTGAACAGGAAGAGTGTGGAACTCAGGCCAAAGGAATTCGACCTTCTAGCCATTCTTTTAAAGCAAAAAGGCAAAGTGTTAAGCAGAAGGTACTTGAGGGAATCAATCTGGGGCCGGGAATTTTCCGATGATTCACGATCTGTGGATATGACTGTCCGCAGGTTGAGGGAAAAGCTGGGAAAGACAGCAAGTAGTATAATTACCGTGCAAACCAGGGGATATAAATTTGTCAAGAGTGATTGATTGCAAACAAATATGACACCTATACTTGAAAAGAAGGACATAGAAGAAAAAAAAGCCAAAAGGCTTATTCTTTTTTTAAGATGGATGATTTTCATAGTTTTAATGTTCCTGTTCCTTTACAGCAAAGAGAAAGAGTCAATAAAAAATATCAAGCTTGTTAACCGCCTCTTGTTGTTTTTCATCATTTCAAATGTTGGGCTTGGTTTTGTTCCTTGTAAAAAGTTTCTTTTAAATAAGATAAGGTATTCAGTATTCATATTTGATACCGTGTTTGTTTCCGTGCTTATTTATCTTGCCAGTGGCGCTGACGTTGAACTGTACATGGCATATTTCCTGGTAATCTTCATGGCGGCACTGGGTCAGAGTATTCTCCTTTCACTGATTATCACATTCCTTATCAGTATTTTATATGGCGCCATAGTGATGCAGACAAACTCAATTGCCGGTATGTATAATACAAGTGTGTTGATTCGCATTCCTTTCCTTTTTGTGGTGGCGCTGTTTTCAAGCTATTTTGCCCAGGAAGCAAAAAAATACAAAGTAAATTTACGTAAGGTTGAAAACCTGTATGGAGAAGTAAAATCCCAACTTTTCCAGTCAGCCAAGCTGGCTTCGGTGGGGACACTGGCAAGCGGTGTAATCCATGAAATCGGCAACCTGCTTCAGATAATAATGGGAACAGCGGAATCAATAAAAAGGCACGAGGGCAGGACTGAAGAAAACAGAAAACGCATAAAAGATATATGTGAGGTTGCCGAACAGGGGGGGATAATATCGAGAGGATTACTGGCATTCTCCCATAAGGGCGATGAAAGATATGAAAATCTGGATGTTAAAAGAATTCTTGATGAAAGTTATGAACTTGTTAAATATAATCTTGAAAAGGACAGGGTCCAGGTTATCAAACGTTACAGTGAGGAGCCCTGCAGCGTGTCAGTGAACAGGAATCAGATCAAGCAGGTTATTATTAATTTTATGAACAATGCCCGGGATGCCATGAAGGACGGGGGTAAACTGCTGGTGACATGTAAAACCGAGGGCGAGAAAGTCATTGTTGAATTCATCGATGAAGGGGGCGGTATTCCGGATAAAATCAGGGATAAAGTTTTCTCTCCGTTTTTTACCACGAAGGAAGAAGGCGGAGGGACAGGGCTGGGCTTGTCAATCAGCAGGGATATCATGACTCAGCATAACGGGACTATTGATTTTGACAGCCGTGAGGGTGAAGGGGCAACTTTCAGGATAATCCTGCCAAAGTGTGTGTAGTGTTACTAACATAGCTTTACATATGAAGGGCAGGCTTTGAGACGGATTCAAGGAAAGACGAAGAAAGCATATCGAGAATATGGCTTGTACTCTGTCTCATAAATTACCGTTATTTTTGAGGCTATATTCCGGTCGACTTCTTCGTTGTTTCGTCGGTTACAATGTTTGTTGCAAATGAGTGACGAGTGATGCGGAATCCGGTTAAAAGAATATCTGCCCGTAACGGGCATGTCCGTATATGGTTGTTTGCTGCCTCACTCCGCCTTGACGTGCATACAGCACGCCGGCGTTGTCGTTCGTTGCAACTAAGCCATATCCAGACATGTTATGGTTACATAAGTTATTTAATAAGGCACTAGTGT
>JAUXDE010000162.1 GCA_030618495.1 Clostridia bacterium | reverse complement strand
GGGAGTAAGTGAGGGAGTAACTAAGGGAGTAAGTGGTTTATTTGAATATATTAAGAGTAATCCCGGAAAAAGAGTTCCTCATTTTGAAAAGGCATTGAAGGTTCCTAAAAAGACAATAGAACGATGGTTAAAAACCCTTAAGGATAATAAGAGAATAGAGTTTAAAGGTAGTCCAAAAACAGGAGGATATAAAGCAGTTAGGAAATAAATGAATGGGACTGTTACAGCAGGAAAATATCGTAACTGGCGCATTGGAGACTTTTTAAAAGAACTACAGCTTACTGAAGGAAGGGGTACGGGGTTTCCCAAAATAAGGAGCGCAATAAAATTCAACAGTTCTGCCCCGCCTGTTTTGAAACAAATAAAAACCGTGATTATTTTCTGACAATAATCCCGATTCATCCAAAATTCAAACTCAGACTTAAGAAAGCCGAGAAAGAAAGTGAGCAAGTTGTCCCAAGTTGGGACCAAGTCAGGACCAAGTTAGGACTAAGTCGGGAGGAAGTCGAGTGTTTATTGTCTTTTTGTTCAGCTGAGAAAGCGATATCTGCTATTCAAAGAAAATTTAAATGGGCAAGTCGCACAAAATTCAGGAACAAATATATTAATCCTTTATTGAAGGAAAGGTTACTGGAAATGACTGTCCCGGATAAACCACAGAGTAGTAAACAGAGATATAGAACGACAGTAAAAGGATTAAATGTTTTGAAAAAGAATTCAAAACGATAAAACATAAATGGAAAAATCTTTAAAAAAACATATATACGAATTGCTTGAAGAATCAGGCAGGGCTTTATCCATTGAAGAGATTATACATGGACTCAGCAAACGTTTGATTACTAAGTCTAAGCAGCAAGTTAGAAATGCGTTAAACAATTATAGTTGCATGGAAATAATCCGCATTGACAGGGGGAAATACGATCTTTTAACCCGTGTTGTTAACGGCTCATACTACAGGTATACACTTACAGATGAAGACATAAATGATGGTATGCTGCCATGCGACCGCGAGCTGTTATTCATTTTTGACCCTTACACGTCCTATAAAAATAGAAACGTACGATTTTATGCAGGAGGCAGTCTATTATTGGAATTAGAACTGAAATTTTGTGGACCGGACGCTTTACCCCGCAGGAAGATTGCGGGCCTGGATGGTTTTTATGAAAACAATGGACTTGAACCGGGAGATGACCTGGTAATAAACTCCGTTGATATTGATAAAGGCAATTATGGGCTGATTCCCCTTAAAAAGGGCAAAAGGAATGAAGAGGTAATTTTCAAGAAGAACAAAGATATTGCGGATATGGCAGGATATATTCTTAACCGGATTAATGGGCAATTCTGCTGGACGCATGAGTTGTTAAGAAGGATATTCGCTGGATATTCCTTTAAAGACCCGGTTCCCCCCGATCATTTGTCAAATATTCTCAGAAATGATAAAAGGTTTCTCATGAAGGACACGTCTGCCGGCAGGAAAAACCAGCGGTCAATGGATGAAGTATTGATTGCGGATAGTGTTAGACTTGATGAACATAATGCGCCGGTCTTAAAATCGTTCGCGGGTTCTTGGCGTAAAAGCAACAGTAAGAAGACTTCACATAGAAGAAGTAAAATAAAGAAGGATTTCATTAAGGTATACCAGTTCAAGATAACGCTTAACGATATAGAACCGTTAATCTGGAGAAGGATACAGGTTCCTGAAACATATACTTTCTGGGACCTGCATGTTGCGATACAGGATTCCATGGGCTGGCTTGATTCGCACCTCCATGAGTTCCATATAAAAAGCCCCGGTTCCAGGAAGGCGGTTGTAATGGGGATTTACAGAGAAGGGGACATTGAGGATAGAGATATTCTTATGGATTGGGAGGTAAAGCTGGCTTATTATTTTACTTTTGAAAACAGGATGGCAAAATATGTTTATGATTTTGGCGATGACTGGGAACATACAATAGAACTTGAGGGGATATTGATCAGGGAAAAGAATAAAGAATATCCGGCATGTTTAGACGGCGCAAGGGCATGCCCCCCGGAAGATGTAGGAAGCACGGGCGGATACGAGAACTTCCTTAAGATAATTAGTAATCCGGGCCATGAGGAATATGAAGAAACATTGGAATGGGCCTGTTCTCAGCTTGACATGAAAGATGAAATGAAGTCCTGCCGGGTTGAAAACAGGCATAGGAAATTTGACCCGGAACACTTTGACCCGAAAGAAGTTGAATTTGATGATCCTTCAGAACGGTTGAAAAATATTACGGGATATTGAAAATCGTTACTGTCCGGATTGACTTTTTGTCTCCCATACCCTCTTTGATCCTTCAATGGAGTTTACCGTTCTACGGGGTAAAAAAACATAGGGCAAAAAAAAACACTTGACAACATGACAGCATATGACTATAATAGACATTAATAGACATTCTTTGAATTTAAAAAGTCCTAAAGGAG
>JAUXDE010000176.1 GCA_030618495.1 Clostridia bacterium | reverse complement strand
CCCATCAGCGCAATTATGAAACAGGAAAACGGGTATGCTATCTTAGCGTGCAGGGCAACGCGTTCGCGGTTGGAGGGCATGCCGTTACGGGTCAGTTTATTCACGTATTTTTTCAATTTCTTATAGCTCATGTACTTGAGTGATTCAGGCCTGTTGTAAAAGTCATCGATAGTTTCCGGAAGCAGAAATTCCTTCTCGGAAAATACTTCTTCATTTAATATTTTCTTTCCCGTACTGTCAAAGCTGCGGACAACCCCGTTATGGAAGTTCCATCGGTATTTATTTCCAGCGCGTTTGACCTCTTCGCGCGGTATGGCGTCATTCCATATTACCTTCTTCGCGTAAATCTGTTTTGAAAGAATCAAATCAGAATTCAGTTCGTCTATGGTTACATCCCTCATGAATTTTTTCTTCAAATCAAGGAAGTGAATGGTGTACTTCCGCTGTTCCATCCCCGTGACAACAATATTCCACTGGGTATGACGCGGACGTATTTTCTGGCCTTTAATCCCGACGCTGTAAATGCGGGTTGACTTTCTGTTGGCTTCAGGGATGACGTACTCGTTAAAAACCATTAGTAACCCAACTATTATCAGGGCGGATGTAAGAATGGGCAAGGTAATCTGCAGCAGGCTTACCCCGGACGCTTTCATTGCGCTTATTTCGTTATTTCCCGAGAGATTGCTCAGGGAAAACAGGGTTGCAAGCAGTACGGATAGAGGCGTTATGTACATGATCCATTCCGGCATCTGCCAGAAAAAATATTTAATGATAAGCAGGATTCCGGTCTTGTGCTTGACAAACGTGTCGAGCCTGTTAAAAAATTCAAAAACCGTGATGACTACTAAGAATGTCAGAATCACGAGCAGGAATGGTTTAAGAAATTCCCTGGTTATGTATTTTGTCAGTATACGCATTGTTTCCCTATTTCTTGGACGTCCGGTAAACTAACCATACGCCTATTATACCGAATATTATGTTGGGTGTCCACATGCAGATTGCGGGAGCGAACACTCCTTTGTTTGCAAATGTTATTCCTCTTGCCAGTATGAAATAATAAAGAAATATGATAATCAGGCTTAATCCAAACCCGACTGTTTTTCCCTTCGTATGTGTTTTTATACCCAGGGGAGCGCCTATGAGGCAGAACACCAGCCCGGCAACGGCAAGTGACAGGCGCTGGTGAAATTCTATAAGCAACGAAACAGCCGGAAGGCCCTTTTTTTTCAGGCCTGCAATCTCAGAGCGTAGTTCCCTGTATTTCATTTCCTTGATACGTTTTGAAACGCGGGGTGAACTTGACGCCAATGAAAGGAGAATGTCATAGTTCTTAAAATCAATTAAACTGTATTTATCGAAGGCTTCTTTTTCCCTCTGGCGGATATTTCCGTCAAGCAAATGGAGCACCAGGGTGCCATCCTTATTTTCAAGCCAGCCGCTTGAGGCTGTGATAAGAGTCGGTAGTTCATCCTTTTTCATCTGGTATATAATGATACCGGAAAGTTTTGATTTTTTACGCTTGATTTTCTCCACGTAAATCCGGTAGTCTGCAATATTAATGAAAGTATGTTCCTCTAACTTGAGTAAGGGGTTCTTGCATACAACTTTGAAATAAAGTTTACGGAATTT
>JAUXDE010000132.1 GCA_030618495.1 Clostridia bacterium | reverse complement strand
GAGTGCAAGCGCAGGTACTTCTACAGTTACTACGGTCAATGGGGCGGCTGGGAGATGAACGCTCCTGAAGAGGTAAGGGAAATATACGTGCTGAATAAACTGAAAAGCAGGTATATGTGGGCAGGGACGGCGGTGCATGATTCAGTAAGTGACATCCTTGGAAAGGTCAGGCTTGGTTTGCCCTGCGAGCCTGAAAAAATATTGAATTCCACCAGGGAAAAGATGCGCTCTGATTTCAGGTCGTCAAGAGACGGGGAATACTGGAGTAATCCCAAGACCTGCGCATTGTTTGAACACGAATATGATATAGATATTACACAGGAGCAGTGGAAGGGGATGTGGGAGCAGGTGGAAAGATGTATCAGGAATTTTTATGAATCCGATATTTTCAGTGAAATAAGGGCAATGGATGCCTCATCATGGCTTCCCATAGAGGAATTTCAGAGTTTTAAGCTGAATGGAGATAAGATAAACGTAAAACTTGATTTCCCTTTTAAAGACACGGACGGTTCTATCGTCATAGTTGACTGGAAAACGGGCAGGTCAAAATCAAGCGGCAATAATATTCAACTTGCCTGTTACGCGCTGTTTGCTCTAAGCAAGTGGCAGGCGGAAATAGAAAAACTTAAAACCGTTGAGTACAACCTTCTATCTATGGACAGGATAGAAAAAAAAGTTAATGATGAGATTATAAACAGCGTTAAGAACATTATTATCGAAAGCGTCTCCGAAATGAAACTGATGCTGAGGGATGTGGAGGCAAACAGGGCTGAGAAAGAGGATTTCCCGATGATTGAAGATACGGGAAAATGCGACAGGTGTAACTTTAAAAAGATATGTTTTCCACGTTAGTAACACTACACTATTACCAAACGCGCGCAGGATGCATCGATGACCTTTATTTCTTTTTTCTTACCCCCGATAGAGATATTACTCCTGCCTGTGAAGTTATCAAAAAAGGAAACTAAAAAATGTCAGGCAGGTTAAACGGCAAAAGAAATCCCTATCCGGCGCTTATACTGCTTTTAATATCAATTGTTTTTTTCTGGAAGGCGGCAACTCTTCAGGGTATATTCGTTACCGGGGACATTGACGGCAGCGATATAATGTATTTCAACTTCCCTTCCAGGGATTTCCTTTCACATTCACTCAAGAACGGTGTTTTTCCTTTATGGACAAAAAATATTTATAATGGGTTCCCTATGTTTGCGGAGGGGCAGGGGGGATTCCTGTATCCTTTGAATATAGTACTATTCGGGTTACTGCCGTCTTTTGCCGCGTACAATTTCAGCGTGATTCTTGCCTTTCTTTTAACCGGCGTATTCACTTACCTGTATGCGCGTTCAATAAATATCAGCAGGAACGGCGCATTGATAGCCGGGATAATCCTCATGCTCGGCGGTTTTTTCGTAACACACCTGAAGCAGATGAACATGATCAACACGGCAATGTGGTTCCCCTTGATGTTGTTCTTCGTTGAGAAGCACCTTAAAAAGAATAATTTAATTTACATAGTGTTTGCGGGTATTGCATTTTGCATGCAGGTACTTGCCGGTAATCCCCAGATTGCCTACTATACAATTATTTTCCTGGTTTTATATTTAGCTTTCAGGTTGTATGCCGTTAATAAGAAAGAGAAGTCCGGTTACGGGAAAATTGTTTTGAAACTGGTTGTGGCAGTATCCGTAATCGTAGTAATAGGCATCGGATTGTCTGCGGTACAAATTCTGCCGGGGTACGAGCTCAAGGGGTTATCCATGCGCTCCGAAATGAGTTACAATGAAGCCACGTTATGGGCATACGAACCCCCGGACCTGATGCTTTTCCTCTCACCCTATCATTACGGGGATCCCGCGAAAAGAACCTACGAGAGGGGTAACACTATATTCTGGGAGAACTGCATCTACGTGGGGCTCCTACCGCTGCTGCTTTCGTTGTACGCTGTAATAGTCGGGTTTAAAAAGAATGGTTATATAAGGTTCTTCCTTCTATCGGGTATCTTTTTCCTGCTGGTGGTAATGCCTAAAACAACGCCGCTGTTCAGGATTTTATGGCACGTGATCCCGGGCTTCAGTCTTTTCAGGTTCCCGCACAGGTTCCTGCTCTTCGTTGAATTCTCGCTGGCAATTCTTGCCGCTTACGGGTTTGACGGCATAATGAAGAGGTTATCGGAGAAAGCCGCAAAAACACGGGTAATAAACAAGAATTCTCCGGAATCAAGTAAAGATAAAGTTGTTTCAACGCATCCCGGGGCCAGGTACGGAGTACTTATCGGATGGGGAATAACAGCCTTGATTGTTTTTGACTTATTCAGGTTTGGAGTTAACCACAACCCAACGATAAAACCGGAAAAGTGGTTTGAAAAACCCGACACCGTGAAGTTTCTTGAAGGGACTCCCGGCATGTTCAGGACCTTATGTATTGGCAGGGGGCCGGCCTGGCGCTGCGCAAATGCCGAAGCAAAAGGATGGGGCGGGGACCTGTCCCAGTTCGTCCGTCACCGCAAGATGCTTCCCGAAAACTTCAACATGGTTTATAATATTGCAAGTTTTTCGGGGTACACGTCCTTCTACCTGCAAAGGTTCGCTGATGTGACTTCCAGCATAAGAAATAATATCCACCTGGGAAATTACCCGGATTGGAAGGCCTCCATGCCCTATTCCGTGGTGAAATATCTTGGTCTTGGAAACGTAAAGTATATTCTTACCATTTATAACTTTGATAATGAAAATTTAAAGCTCGTGATGAAAACAGCCCTTAATGACATGACCGGAGACATCAAGGTTTATGAAAACAGGTTATTCATGCCAAGGGCGTTCGTGGTTCCCGGGGCAAAATACATAAAAGACAGGTATAAGAACGGCAGCGCTCTTTTTGACCGGGGATTTGACCCCGCCAGGACCATAACAATAGAAAAACAGGTATCACACGGTTCTTTATCGGTGGAAGGGTCTACCGTAAGCATTGATGAATATTCAGATAAGGAGGTAATAATCTCCACGAACCTGACTGATGACGGCTTCCTGGTGCTTACGGATACATACTACCCCGGGTGGAACGTGTACGTTGACGGGATAAAGGGGGAAATCCTTCAGGCGGATTATTTATTCAGGGCGGTTGCGCTTGAAAAAGGAAAACACAGGGTGCGCTTTGAATACAAACCGGCATCCTTCAGGACGGGGTTGTGTATCTCGCTGTTCTTTATGCTATTGGTTGTGGTTGGTATTATTCGTATCTCAAAAGGTTACAACTCGGCATATTCCGCCTAATTGTGATTCTTTTTTAAAAATAAAAAAATCTTTTCCTAATTTATTTAACTTCTAAGTCCTGTTCCCAGAATCCCTGTTTTCATATCAGTATTTTCTCCCGAATAATTAATTTTATTTCTATGAGGTTCCTGGTAATTTGCAGGGGTCTGACCCCTTGTTCCTATCGCCATGATATAATTATCGTAAGGATGGAATGGCAAATCATGACCCATTTTAATTGCCGGTAAATAATTCAGCGTTTACCCGGCCTTCCCTTTTACCAGAAGACTACGTAGAGAAGCACGGTAACAACAATAACGCCTATACCGAAAATTAACGCGGGCTTTGAAGGACTGAGGTCCAGTTTTGTATCGGATTTGAATTCAACCCGTTCCGGCATTTTCCAGAACAGTCCGATAACAGTCATAAGGACCAGCACAAATCCCATGCATATAGCCATTCTGTCAAGAAATGCTATTGATGGATGGAACTTTGCAAGATACCCGTAGATGATAGGATTGGTTATTAATCCTATCACTCCCAGGTTCCTGTGGGCTCTGCGGTTGAGAAGGCCGAATACAAATACGGCAAGAATTCCCGGGGAAATATAGCCCTGGAATTCCTGTATATATTTGAATATACCGCCAAATTTAGGATTTGCGAGCTGGGGCGATATCACACATC
>JAUXDE010000122.1 GCA_030618495.1 Clostridia bacterium | reverse complement strand
GCTCCAGCCGCCTGGCAGGCATCTTCTACCACAAAAAGGTCATGTTTCTTCGCAACCCTTAATATTTCCTCCATCCGCGCGGGATTTCCTGTCAGGTGAACCGGTATCACCGCTTTCGTCTTTTCATTAACCGCCTTTTCGATTTCCCTGGCACTTATGTTATAATCCTCGTCAACGTCAACCATCCTAGGAAAAGCCCCCGTCATGGCAATGGCTCCCACCGTTGCCACAAATGAATTGGGAACCGTTATGACCTCATCCCCCTCTCCTATACCCAGGACTTTCAAGGCAAGGAACAGGGCGTCCGTACCCGAACTCATCCCTACGGCGTACTTTACGCCGCAGAACCCGGCAAAATTCTTTTCAAATTCCCCAAGCGCGGGGCCCAGGACAAACTGCCCGCCTGCAAGGACATCAAGGACCGCCTGCTTTATTTCCTCATCGTTTGCGTACTGCGCCGTTAAATCAATATACTTTACTTCCATAACTCCTCTTTGTAAAACTTCTTTATACAGTCAACAACATAGTTAATCTGCTCATCCGACAGATGCTGGTGGACGGGGAGCGTAATAAGGTTTTTACACTGGTTGACCGTTACGGATAAATCAGTCATATTAAACGGTTCCTTCCGGTCAACGCTTGCTTTCTGCAGGTGAACCGGGATAGGATAGTGTATTTTTGCCTCTATGCCGTTTCCCGTAAGATAGTCCAGCAGCCGGCCCCTGTGTTTTGCAAGAAACATGTACATGTGGTATACATGCCTCGCCCCCTCCCGTCTCGGGGGAATGGTTATAAAATCAGCCAGTTCAACGGATGACAGTTCTTTATCATATTCCCGGGCATTAGCGATGCGTTTATCAGTAATATCATCTATCCGGTTAAACAAATAATTTCCAACGATTGCCTGTATGGTATCCAGCCTGGCATTATAACCGAAAACCTCCACTTCATCACGGTTCTTCAGCCCGTGGTTTCTCAACAGGAATACCTTGTCATAAACTTCCTTTGAATCGGTTATGATAAATCCCCCGTCCCCCCACACGTTCAGGTTCTTTAACGGGTGAACGCTGAATGCGCCTGAAACCCCGAAAGTACCGACATGCTTTCCATCAATTTTTCCGCTGATTGCGCAGCAGGCGTCCTCAATCACCGGGATTTTACGCCTGTCCGCGATTTTCATTATCTCTTCCATGTGAGCGGGGTTCCCCGAGTAATGGACAGGCATGATGGCTTTGGTTTTGGCGGTAATCGCCCGTTCAATCAATTCCGGGTTTATCGTGAAATCATCCAGAACGTCTACATAATAAGGCCTTGCGCCTACTGTGGTTATGGAACCAACCGTTGCGATAAACGTCTGTGAAACTGTTATTACCTCGTCTCCGAACCCTACCCCGGACGCCTTAAGCAGCATTGATAACCCCATAGTGCCGGAAGATGTGCCCAGCGCGTATTTCGCCCCGGTATACCCGGCAACGTTTTTTTCAAACTCCTCCAGTTCTTTCCCGAAAGTAAACTCGCACCTGTTCAGCTGTTCCCTTAAAGCCTCAAGAATATCATCCGGGTCTTTAAACTGCTCCTTTAGATATGAATACGGAACTTTCATTTCAGATTTATCTCCTTCATCCTCTTGATATTGTAGTACATGCTGTTATTCATGGGGTCCTTTAACAAACCTTTTTCAAAAGCCTGCTTTAACCCCTCTACCGCATCCTTAATAGTGTGTGTTGGCTTAAAACCAAGTTCATTTCTTATTTTTTCAGATGAAATATGATAGGACCTCATGTCATCCGTCGGCACCTGCTCTATAGTGAGGTTTTCTCCGATCACTTCCTTTACAAAATCAGCAATTTCCATTACCTTGTAATTCTCGTAACCGGCATTGAACACCTTCCTGCTAATTTTGCTGTCCTCATATTCAAGCAGCTTAACATATAAATCAGTCAGGTCCTGAATATGTATGTTCGGCCTCTTCTGCTGGCCGCCGAACACAACTATTTTACCTTTATTCACAGCATGGTTGGTTAAAATATTTACCGTCAGGTCCAGCCTCTGCCTCGGTGAATACCCGCACGCCGTGGCGGGCCTGAGTACGACACAGACAAAATCACCGGATGCTTCCTTGAGAACAATATCCTCGCATAACGCCTTGTACCTGGAATAATCGGTAAGAGGTTCCAGGGGCACATCCTCGGTTACGTTCTCAACCTCCTTAATTCCGTAAACGCTTGAACTTGAAGCGTAAATAAATCTCCTTACCCCGCTTGATTTCGCTATCTTCACGCATGGGCCGAAACACTCATAATTAATTGATTTTGCCAGCTGCGGGTCAAGCTCAACGCTCGGGTCGTTTGATATACATGCAAAGTGTATAACTGCATCACTGCCTTTCAGCGCCTTTTCCAGGAGCTCGATATCCCTCACATCACCCCTGACAAGAGTCAGGGCGGGATTGTCTTTTACAGAATCAAAGACATCCTCTCCGTAGATGAATAAATCATACACCTTGACCCTGTACCCCGCCCCTAACAACTTGGGGACAAGAACAGCCCCTATATATCCGCCGCCGCCGATAACCGTTATATTCCTGAATTTATCCATTTTAATTTCCTATTTCCCGCACTCAACGAAGAGGTCCAGCAACAGGTGCAGGTAATACGCATGTCCTGACTCGGCGCAGCCGTAATCACGGGCCGGCAGGTATATATTATAATTGCCTTTTCTCCTCAGCGGATTATCCTTTTTAAAAGCCGTGAAGGTAACCAGTAAACCATTCTTGTATTTTCTTTTAACAAACTCCGCAGCCTTCAGTATATTCCCTGACCTGCCCGAACTGCTTACTGCGATAAGTCCGTCCCCCTTTTCCATCTTTTTTTTCAGTATCTCGGCGTATACTTTTTCAAAGGAAATATCATTGGCAAAACAGGTCAGCAATGACCCGTCATTAACCGAAAAAGAAGGTATTTCCCCGCGTTTAGTGAAATCGGCCGCGAAATGCGACGCAATTGAACAACTGGCGCCATTGCCGATAAAAAAGAGTTTGCCCCTGTTTCGTTTTAACCTTTTTAACTGTTCAATCAATGACTGAAACCAGTATTCAATATTATCTTTTCTTGTTTTGCCCTCTCCTCTTAATGTAAACTCTGCCTTTTTAACAATTTCTATGTACCTGTCCCTGTCATGATTGATTTTCTTAAGAGTCAGCTTACAATTTTTCATTCTTCAATAATCCTTTCCCGCTGTCAGCTTGAACCGATGAATATCTCTGTGGAGAATCAACCGAACATCTATAAGCCGTAAGCGGATAACCGTAAAGAACGCCTTTTTTCACCATGCCCGGGAAAACGTCCCCTGGAAAATCACAAAAGCCCCCGGAATTAATATACTTAAAAATCTCTTTGCTGAAACAGTATAAACTCGAATTTACCCAGTTTTGCTTTTTATCCTTCACCTCTTTTTCAGGCCGTTCTATGAATCTTGTAATCCTGTTCTCCCCGTCCATCTCAACGACACTGTTTGACCTGTCCCTTTGGTGAAGGACGATAGTACCGACAGCATCGGGCCTTGATTCGTGAAACTTAAGCATTTCCAAATAATCCTCGAAACAGACAACATCCCCGTGCAGGACAAGGAAATTACCGGTAACCGAAAGAATATCCCCGGCCTTTTTTACAGCGCCTGCCGTACCCAGCGGCGTATCCTCATGGCTGTAGGTTATCTTCACTCCCCATTTTTTTCCGTCTTCAAAGTAAGAAGTTATCTTATCAGGCAAGTAATGTAAATTGATTACTATATTCTTGATGCCCAGCCCCGAAAGATGCCTGATTGAATACTCAAGCATGGGCTTGCCTGAAACAGGAAGCATCGGCTTTGGAATATCCCTGGTATAATCCTTCATCCTGGCGCCAAAACCCGCGCATAGTATCATCGCCGTATTCATGATATAACGCTCTTTAAGTCCTTGATATCATTAATTGAGAAATCCGGCTTAACGTCCGGTATTTCAATGTCCGTTTCTATCATTTTCTCAGTGTGCCTCCCTGTCATGCACAAAACCGTACTGCATCCCGACAGGTAACCGGCAACAATGTCTGAAATCCTGTCACCCACCATGTAACTTGCCTTCAGGTCTATTGCGTATTCCGCCGCCGCCCTTAGAATCATCCCGGGCTTTGGCTTGCGGCAATCGCATTTTCTTCGGTATTCCGCCACGTCCGCGTTGGGGTGATGCGGGCAGTAATAAATATGCTCCACACGGGCGTCCGGATTCTGCCCGGACAAAAGTGACTTGAACTTCTCAAGGGACTCGTTCAACTCTTCTTCCGTAACGATACCTCTTGCAACAACCGTCTGGTTGGTCACTATGAATACTTTGTAACCGATATTCCTGAGGTAAACGATAACATC
>JAUXDE010000158.1 GCA_030618495.1 Clostridia bacterium | reverse complement strand
ACCATCCATACGGGAGAGGACGGCGGGATGACGAAAGCAAACAATATACCGGTGACAACCGCGCTGGGATCATTTACCGTAACGGATCTGCCTATCCCTTTCAGGAACAGGAACTCTGTCAACACGCAAGTTATAACGCTTATCAGGACAAGAACCAACGCTCTCCATCCAAAAAAGAAACATGAAGCGGCAAGCGCCGGGATGAGTGAAAAAACAACGTCCCTCATTATTACCGTTGTATCTTCCCTTGTTCTGATATGAGGTGAAATGCTGACTATGGGTTTGTTTTCTTTCATTTATTTTCCCGGGATGTGTGGTTTTTCGCAATCTTTACAGATTGTACCAGGTTCAGCCTGGCAGGACACACGTAGGCGCACGCGCCACACTCCATGCAGTCAAATACGTTATATTTTTTTATAGCGTCCCATTTCTTATGACGGACATTCCTGTATATAGCGTAAGGAAAAAGACACGTGGGACAGATATCAACGCACCTGCCGCAGCGTATGCAGTTGTACTCCTCAGTGAACACCTCCGGGTCATTTAATACCAATATGCCGGAAGTTCCCTTTACAACCGGGACGTCCAGCGTGTACTGGGCTATTCCCATCATGGGCCCGCCGGCGATGATCTTCCCCGGCTCGCCGGACAGCCCCCCGCAAAAATCAATAACATCCCTAAACTTAGTCCCAATCCTTACTAAAAGATTTTTCGGGTCCTTTATCCCTGTTCCCGTAACAGTTACAACACGGTCTATTAACGGCCTGTTTTTTATAACCGCATCCTTGATGGCCACTGCCGTCCCGACATTGCTGACGATCACGCCTGCGTCAAGCGGCAGCTTGCCCGCTGGGACAACCCTGCCCAGCACCGCGTTTATCAGCTGCTTTTCAGCGCCCTGCGGGTACCTGGCCTTAACCACTGCGAGTTCCACGTTAGGTTTACGTTTAATTTCCCGGGTAAGCGTTTCAATGGCGTCCATCTTGTTGTTTTCTACCGCAATTATCCCCCTGTCAGCGTGGACAAGGCGCATGATAATTTTCAGCCCTTCAATGATTCCATGGGAATACTCAAGCATCAACCGGTGATCACACGTAAGGTACGGTTCGCATTCACAGCCGTTAATAATAACCGTATCAATCTCCGAATATTCCGGAGGAGTCAGCTTTACATGGGTTGGGAAGGCTGCTCCACCCAGTCCGGCAACCCCTGCATCACGTATTATATCGCGAATCTCATCATCTGAAAAACAGAAGTATTCCCTGTTTGAATTTAAATCCTCTACAGGCTCATCCTTGCCATCCGATTCAATAATAATTGAAAGCATATCCTTCCCGATTGTATTCGGGTGCGGGCATATATCAACAACCTTTCCTGAAATACTGCTGTGAACGGGCAGGGAAATAAAACCGTCGCTTTCCGCAATTTTCTGGCCTGTTTTTACTTCTTCATCCGGATGTACAACGGGTTTGGCGGGTTTACCTGTATGCTGTGATAAGGGAATAATAACCTTGGCGGGAATAGGAGCGTGTTCTATTCTCTTTTGCGCGGTCAGTCCCTTTTTTTCTGGCGGGTGTACCCCTCCTTTGAATGAAAACATTACTTCTTTATTAGTCCTTTCTCGTATACTTTTAAAAACGCGCTCATACACCTGGGGTCAAATTGGAATCCTGTGCATTTCTTAAGTTCCTTTATAGCATCTTCATCCGAAAAAGCATTCCTGTAAGGGCGGTTGGAAGTCATTGCGTCAAATGCGTCCGCAACGCCGATTATCCTTCCATATAAAGGAATTTTATCGCCTTTTAACCCGTCAGGATAACCCGTACCGTCGTATCTCTCGTGATGATGGAGTATGCCGGGAATGATTTCCTTCAACTGTTTAATTGGAGCTATCATGTTGGCGCCCAGGACAGGATGTTTGTAGATTACTTCCCTTTCATCTTCCGTTAACTTTGAGTTTTTCTTGAGTATTTTTTCAGGTATGCCTATCTTTCCGATATCGTGTAACATAGCAGATAATTTGATATTTGTCAATTCCTTTTGCTTGAACTTCATTTCCCTGGCAATTTCAACTGAATACGCGGATACACGCTCGGAATGCCCCTGAGTATAATGGTCCTTTGCATCAATAGCTGATGCCAGGGTTTTAATTGTCGCAAAGAATAAATCGTTCAGGTCCCGGTAAAGCCTTGCCCTTTCAATCGCAATGGCCGATTGTATGCCAAGCGATTTGAAAAGCGATAATGATTCCGCATTAAAGGAACCGCCGTCCCTGCGGTTGATAACTTCCGTGACCCCGATAACTTTGCCTTTTATTTCCAGCGGTACACATATAAGGGATTTTGTTCTTTGTTTCAATCTCCTATCAACTTTACCTGAAAAGCGGGGATCTTTTGAAACATCATCAATCAACAATGCTTCCCCCGTCTGGGCAACCCAGCCCGCAAAACCCTCCCCCACCTTAACTGACATTTTTTTCAGCGATTCTTTTCTTTTTCCGCTTGCCGCCACGAACTCCAGCCTTTTACCGGTTTTATCTAAAAGAAGAATGGAACATCCTTCGGCTTCCATCATATCCATTCCTATTTCCATAACCATATCAAGCAGGTCATCAAGATTCAGGGTTGCGGCCATTATACCAGTAGCTTCAATGAGGTTTTCCAGTTTCTGCATCCTGACCTTCATTTCCAGGATTTTTCTATCATCTTTCTTGTTTTTTATTTCTTTATTCATTTCAAT
>JAUXDE010000078.1 GCA_030618495.1 Clostridia bacterium | reverse complement strand
TTCGGCGCAGCATCAGCGGGCCCTAAACCTGCCGAGGAGAAAAAGGAAGAAGGCTCGTTCGGCGCAGCATCAGCGGGCCCTGAGCCTGCCGAGGAGAAAAAGGAAGAAGGCTCGTTCGGCGCAGCATCAGCGGGCCCTAAACCTGCCGAGGAGAAAAAGGAAGAAGGCTCGTTCGGCGCAGCATCAGCGGGCACTGAGCCTGCCGAAGGAAAAAAAGAGGGAGTACCTGTTCCGGCAGGAGAAGAAAAAGAAACAGGTCTAATTTCATCGTATGTTTTTAAGAACTTTGTTGTGGGCGCAAGCAACAGGTTTGCATACGCAGCAGCGCAGGCGGTGGCAAAAAATCCCGGTCAAATCTATAATCCGTTGTTTCTCTATGGCGGCGTGGGATTGGGGAAAACGCATCTGATGCATGCTATAGGTCATTATATAAAGGAAAACAATCCTGAGAAAAAAATGTCTTACATCACCACTGAAGAATTCATAAGTGAGGTTATTGAAGCTATTAGCAACGGGACTATACAGGAACTCAGGGACAGATTCAGGGAGCTTGACCTGTTGATGATAGATGATATCCAGTTTCTTGTAGAGGCGGAATCGACACAGGAGGATTTTTTTCATACCTTCAATGTCTTGCATAACAATCATAAGCAAATAGTAATTACATGCGACAAGCCGCCAAAACAGTTAACCACACTGGAGGACAGGTTAAAATCAAGGTTTGAATGGGGCCTGATCGCCGATATTAAATCCCCTGACTTGGAAACACGCACCGCTATTCTTAAAAACAAAGATGAGTACAAAAAACTAAAGATGGATGATAACGTTTTATTATACATCGCGGGGAGATTGAAGTCCAACATAAGGGAACTGGAAGGATTCATGAAGAGGGTATATGCTTATGCCCAGATGACCAAGCAGGCGGTCAACATGGGACTTGTTAAGGAGTTAATGAATGATTTGTTGCCTGAAGAGGAGCAGGAAGAAGTAAAGGAAAGAACCGTGGCAGCCGAGACGGCAGGAGAGAAAGCCGGGAAACCAGAGAAAAAAATTGATAAGGCTACAGCAATCGCAAAACTTAAAGAATTGTCAAAATCCGCAGCCCGTCCGGAAAAGAAAGAGGAACCAAAACCTGCCCCGGCGGCAAAACCCGGAGTTTCTAAAGAGGAAAAGGATAAAGCAGAAGACGAGTCAGTAAGGTCTGTGGAGGTTGCCTGTTTTTATCCAAAAGGTCACGATGAGGAGTGCCGGGTGATGAAGGAGTATTTTGATACAACTTCAGATAAGCATAAACTGAAATTTAATCTGGTTGGAGTTTTCGACAGGGAATATGAAGTTGAAGAAAAAATAAACTATGCAATGTTCGCTGAGCTTTGCAGGACCAATAACGTGCAAAGCGCCATGATACTGGGCCCTCCCCAGGATGGAGCCCTATCCCATGATGTTTTTTCAGAAGAGATTACAAAAGCATTAGAAGGCAAATTCATTGCAGTGCAGATTATCCCATTTAATGATTTACGTAAGGAATACAAGTATTTAAATCTGCTTCTTGATATGGTGCTGATAGGGCATAAGAATATATTTGCAAAGTAAAGGAGATATAATGCCTGGCGAAAAAATTCTTATCGTGGATGATGATAATCAAATTACAACGTTGATTGAATTTATACTGAAGAAAGAAGGGTATTCAACGGTTGTTGCTCACAGTGGTGAAGATGGGATTAACACTGCGCGGGAGGAATTCCCTGATTTGGTAATTCTGGATTTGATGATGCCGGGGATGGATGGATACCAGGTGTGTAAAACTTTAAGGACCGACGAGAAAAATAAGGACGTGCCGGTTTTAATGCTTACTGCGCTTGGGATGGGCAAGGATTTCGAAAAAGGGCTGGTGAGCGGCGCCAGCTGGTATATAACCAAGCCGTTTGAATCACAGCATCTGATAAAACGCATTAAGTATTTGCTGGAATTGAAAAAGAAAGAGAGTCTATAATTGTATCTCCCGAAAAAATGGAACATCAAGGAAAATGATAAGTCTCTTGTGGAAAAGATTTCCAGCGAGTTGAATATATTGGAAATTACGGCGGATATTCTTGTTAGCAAAGGGATTTCCGATGTTGAAAAAGCGGTATCTTTCCTTAATCCGGATATTAGCTTACTTTACGACCCTTGCCTTCTGCCTGATATGCAAAAGGGGATTGAAAGAATAAGAAGGGCAATAGAAAGAAAAGAAAAAATACTTATTTACGGGGATCGCGATGTGGATGGGATTTCCGCTGTCGTGATAATGGTGAAGACACTGAAAGGGCTGGGAGCTGACTGCGAGTACTTTGTTCCCATGGAAGAGGCATACGGTGTACAGAAAGATATTATAGACAGGTATAAGGGAAAAGGAGTTTCCCTTATTATAACGGTTGATTGCGGTATAAAGAATGTGGAAGAAGTAACGTACGCCGGCAAACTGGGTATAGACGTAATAATTACCGACCATCATGAAGTTATGGAAGAGCTTCCTGATGCAATTGCGGTTATTAATCCCAAGTCCAAATCGTCAGAATATCCTTTTCGTGAAATCGCCGGTTGTACAGTGGCTTTTAAAACCTGCCAGGCTCTTTACGAGAGTTTCTTGCCTGACGGGGCAGGGGAGAAGAAAAAAGAGTTTGTTTACCGGTACCTGGATTTAATGGCGCTGGGGTCTATTGCGGACATCGTCCCGCTGATTGACGAGAACAGGATTATTGTAAAACACGGACTTGAGCCCTTGATGAATACAAAAAGAATCGGCCTGCGCCTTTTGCTTGAACACTGCATGAGACAGCCGGATTTAACGGAATTAACGGCAAAGGATGTTTCATGGAAAATGGTTCCGCCTTTGAATGCCAGCGGCAGGATGGGTAATGCCGCGCTGTCGTGTGAATTAGTACTTACCGATAACAGGGTGGAAGCGGAAGAATTGCTTGAAGATATAGTGACGCTTAATAACAAGCGCAAATCAAGCCAGGACAAGAGCTTAAAAGTTATTAATTCGGTTATACACGGACAGTGCAATGTAATAGAAGATAAGGTGCTGGTTATAGCTTCCAATGAAATTGATAAAAGGATAGCGGGGGTCATCGCCAGCCATGTGATGCAGGAGCACTATAAACCTGTAATTGTGCTTCGAATCGAGGGTGACGAGGTCGTAGGTTCGGCAAGGAGTATTGAGTCCTTTGATATCGGAGAGGCTATACGGTCATGTGATGATTTATTAACCAGGTACGGCGGTCATAAATTCGCGGCAGGATTATCCATGACCAGGGACAATATAGCGGAGTTCAGAAAGAGGATAAACAAATACGCTGACGGCAAGCTTACCGAGGAAGACCTGACGCCAAGGATTGTGATTGATCACGTGGTGAAAGCGGATCAGGTTTCGGCTCCGCTGATGGATGAAATCCGTAACATGGAACCTTTCGGTTACCGGAATTCTTCGCCGGTTTTTGCCTTATATGGGGCAAAACTTGAAAGGAACACGGCTATCGGGGGAAACCACAGCCATCTGAGGATAAAACTCAAGGATAATAATTTAGAAGGTTTTGGATGGGGCCTTGGGATTCTGAATAAGGAGTTAAATAAGGTCAGCAGCGTTGACCTTACCTTCAACCTAGAGGTAAATTTCTGGGATGGCAGAAAGTATCTACGGCTTCTGTTAAAAGACATACGTCCCTGCGCGTAATAAAGGAAGGGTATAAATGGATATTAAAATCGGTATCATGGGGGGCAGCGGGCTGCAGGAAATGGATGGGTTTAAGGATATTAAAAAAGTGAGGGTAAATACTCCTTTCGGAAACCCTTCGGATGAATATCTTACGGGCATGCTGGAAGGGAAGAGGGTTGCTTTTCTTCCCCGTCACGGGCGGGGGCATGTATTGATGCCTTCGGAAATAAATTATCGGGCAAACATATACGGGTTTAAAAAACTCGGGGTTGAAAGAATCATATCGGTAAGCGCCGTTGGCAGCATGAAAGAAGACATCAAGCCGGGAGAGATAGTACTGGCCAGTCAGTTTTATGATAATACTAGAAAAAGGATAAGTTCTTTCTTTGGCGACGGACTGGTGGTTCACGTGGGGATGGCTGAACCCGTGTGCGGTGTTCTTGGCGATACTATAATGGCGTCAGGCAGGAGCTCCGGCGTTGATATAAGAAAGGCCGGAACGTACCTGTGTATGGAAGGCCCGCAATTTTCTACCGGTGGCGAGTCTGCAATTCACAGAAAATGGGATGTTGACATGATAGGAATGACCAATATGCCCGAGGCGAAACTTGCGAGGGAAGCGGAAATATGTTATGCCACCGTTGCCATGATAACGGATTATGACTGCTGGCATGAAACCGACGAGGCGGTTACCGTGGAGATGGTTGTCAGGCGGATTAACTCAATGTCAGATTCCGTTAAAGCAGTGATAAGGGGCGCGGTTAAGAATATGCCTGTGAAGCGGACGTGTGGTTGCTCAACCGCCCTGAAAAACACCATCATCACGTCAGCGGATAAGATTCCCGCAAAAAGAAAGAAAGACCTTGACCTGATTATCGGAAAATACCTGTAAAGGAAATAACACGCTTATGAAAGAGATTCTTGTTGTTGGTTCTGCGGCGCTTGATTCCGTCAAGACACCTCACGGGAAGGTCAATGAGGCGCTGGGAGGTTCTGCGACCTATTTCTCGGTGTCGGCGAGCTTTTTTACAAAGGTAAGGCTGGTTGCCGTGGTGGGCAATGATTTTCCGCGGCGGCATGTGGATTTTCTCAAGAAAAGAAAAATTGATTTAAGAGGGCTTGAAAGGGCCGAAGGAAAGACTTTCAGGTGGAAGGGGAGTTACGAGGGAGACATGAATACCGCTGAGACACTGAAAGTCTGTCTTAATGTTTTTGAGAACTTTCACCCGAAGATTCCTGATTACTACAGGAAGACAAGGTACGTTTTTCTCGGTAACATTGATCCTCCGCTTCAACTGGAAGTTTTGAAACAGGTAAAAAAACCCTATCTTGTCGCCTGCGACACCATGAACCTCTGGATAAGTTCAAAACCACAGGCATTGAAGAAGACGCTTAAACACGTTGATATGCTTGTAATTAACGATGCGGAGACAAAACAGCTTAGCGGGGAATCCAATCTCCTAAAGGCTGCGCGTAAGTTATTGAAGCTGGGGCCCCGGACGCTGGTCGTCAAAAGGGGTGAATATGGTTCAATGTTGTTCACTGCCGGGTCGGTTTTCTCCGCGCCGTCATATCCGCTTGAGTCGGTTGTTGACCCTACCGGGGCGGGGGATACCTTTGCGGGAGGCATGATGGGGTACCTTGCAAAAACGGATGATACAAGCGAGGCAAATATACGCAGGGCGATTATTTACGGTACGGTCATGGCTTCCTTTGCCGTTGGGGGGTTCAGCCTGAACGGGATGAAGAACCTGAAAAGGAAAGAAATCAGGAAGAGGTTTCTTGAATTAAAGAAACTAACGGAGTTTACTAGTGCTCCGTAACATAAATTCCCGCTATTTTTGCTGGAGGATTTTGAGCCGAGCTGAACGCTGTAAAAGCGAAGACCAAAAGCCAGAAGCCCTTCGGGAGGCTAAATTCCGGGCGACTTCTTCGTTGTTTCATCGATCACAATGGCAGAGCATTGCTCGCTCTTCACGCCTTGAATTTGCCTCGAACTATAGCCTCAAAAATGGCTGTAATTTATGTTGCGGAGCACGGGAGGTAATAATATGTTAAGAAAACTCACTGTTCTCATGTTGGCATGTAACATAATTTGTTTTTTATTCGTCCCGGATATTCTTGCCGGGGAGAAATTAAATTTAAATAGAATGCTGGTGGAGGAAGCTGTTGGCGCGGGAACGGGTTTTGTGGGCGGAATGGTTGCAATGGGAATCTTCATGGCCGTCGAGGGCGGGGGAAACAGCGCTAATGACTACTGGAATAGTTTTATCCTGGGTTCAATAGCCTCAAGCGCCTTAGGCGTGTATTATATCGGAAGGTATGGCGGCGATGAGGGTAGTTATCTATGGGCGCTTGCGGGCAGTTTGGGCGGTGCCTTGCTGGGGTACACCCTTGGAGCTGGAAAGAAGAGCGAGAGTTTCGCGCTGTGCGCGCTTCTCCTTCCCATTCTGCAGAGCGCGGGCGGGGTGGTAGGATTTAATTTTTTAAGGATGAAAAACGCGTTAATAAGTTCTGACGGGAAGGGTGTTACCATAGCTGTCCCCATGGTGTATTTATCGGGAGTAAACGGAGGCAGCGGCGGTTTAATGGCAAGAGTAAATTTACTGGAATTAACTTTTTAAAAAGAAAGGAGTAGAATATGAAAGTTACAATTGACAAGGATGCCTGCACGGGATGCGCGCTTTGTGAGGACACGTGTCCGGATGTTTTTGAAATGCAGGAGGATATTGCCGTTGTAAAGGTTGATCCTGTGCCTGAGGGTTCAGTTGATTCCTGCAAACAGGCGGTTGAGGATTGTCCTTCGGAAGCAATAAAGATAGAAGGATAAAAAAAAGGGGACGCTTCTATTTATTTTGACAGGGGGAAGTTAAAAAAAGGGAGAACAAATAAATAAAAGCGTTCCCTTTTATTATACAGAATCGAGAATTCATGCTTTTTGTCATTGATATAGGAAATACGAATATACTGCTGGGGATATATGACGGGGAGAAACCGGTTAGTGACCTCAGGATAGTCACTGATACAAACAAAACAGCAGAGGGATTTAAAAAAGATATCAAAGAAGCGCTGGATTCGGCAAAAATTGACACTTCCTGGATAAAAGGCGTCGTTATATCTTCGGTCGTACCGTCACTCAACACTGTTTTTGAAAAACTGTGCAACCGGTGGCTGAATAAAAAGCCCCTGTTTGTAAATTCGAAAGTCAAGACGGGGATGGGGATAAACTGTGAAAATCCGGAAGAAGTGGGGGCTGACCGAATTGCCGTATCCGTGGCTGCCCGCGAGTTATACGGGAAACCCGTCATAGTGGTTGATTTTGGAACCGCGGTGACTTTTGACGTGGTGGATGAAAACGGGGATTACGCCGGTGGCGTTATAGCGCCCGGTATTGAGCTTTCTTCAAAGGCGCTGTCGGAGAAAACGGCATTACTGCCGCGGGTGGACGTGGTGAAACCTGACTTTGTCGTGGGAAAGAACACCGTTAACAGTATGCAGTCGGGTATAGTGTACGGGTTCCTGGGGCAGGCAAGGGAAATTGTAACACGTATTAAAAATGAAATAAAAGGAAGCCCGAAAGTAATAGCAACGGGCGGTTATGCGGGAATGATTGCCGGGGAGCTGCCCTTGATTGACAGGGAGCATCCGAACCTGATTCTTGAGGGGCTCAGGCTTATATGGGAAAGAAATCAAAATAACTAGTGTAGTAATACTACACTAGAATAAGTCAGTAAAAACGAGATATATTAGAATAGTAAATTGTAATCGCATATAATATTTATTTTAATTGATTTTTTTTACTTTTTTATTTGACAAACATATGAAAAATGATATAATTAGCACTCTTTAATTAGAGTGCTAATTTTTTATTTTAACAAGGAGGTGAAAAAGACGATGAAATTAAGACCTTTAGGCGATCGTGTGCTGGTGAAACCATCAGAACCGAAGGAGGAGAAAAAAAGCGGGATAATCATTCCCGATACGGCAAAGGAAAAACCGCAGGAAGGCAAGGTGGTTGCCGTGGGAAAAGGCAAGGTGTCTGAAGACGGCAAGGTGCTTCCGATGAACGTTAAGGTGGGCGATATCGTTATGTTCGGGAAATATTCCGGGGACGAAGTGAAGATAGACGGCGAGGAATACAAGATAATGAACCAGGATGACGTTATTGGCATTATTGAAAAGTAATTAAGGAAAGAATATATTCAAATAGGAGGAGTTAAGATGGCAAAGCAAATAAAATTCGGCGAAGAGTCAATGAGACTGCTGTTAAAAGGGCTTAACCAGCTGGCTGACACGGTCAAAATTACTCTTGGGCCAAAAGGCAAGTCGGTTATACTGGATAAAAAATTCGGTTCGCCTACTATAACGAATGATGGAGTGACCATTGCAAAGGAGATTGAATTAGAAGAACCCTTTGAAAACATGGGAGCCCAGCTTGTAAAGGAAGTGGCGTCCAAGACCAATGATGATACGGGGGACGGAACAACGACCGCCACCCTGCTTGCGCAGTCAATCATCAGGGAGGGACTTAAGAACATCACTGCCGGGGCGAATCCTGTTTTTGTGAAGAAGGGGATTGAAGGCGCGGTGAATGCTGTTGTGGCGGAAATAAAGAAGAAAGCCAAGCCCGTAAAGGAAAAGGATGAAATCGCGCAGATTGCATCCATATCCGCCAACAATAAGGATATCGGCGACAGGATAGCCGATGCCATGGATAAGGTCGGTAAGGACGGCGTCGTCACGG
>JAUXDE010000083.1 GCA_030618495.1 Clostridia bacterium | reverse complement strand
CCGGGCCGCTAAAGAGCAAATCTCTATCATGAGGTCTATCCCGGGAATTCTTTTTAAGGCAGGCTCACCAAGGCACTTTGACGCCCATACGATACCGACACTATCCGCTAAAACAAGCGCCGCTTCATCAAAAACTTTCTTTAAACGGTTGTCTCCTGAAATGCAGTTAACCATCAACGAATTGGCTGTAATTATCATATTAGGCCTGCCGCTTTGGACAAACCCTTTAACCCGGTCAATTATTTCCTTCAGTTCAAGGTTGTCTACATTCGCATCAAGAATCCTGATTTTATTCATTATCAGTTTACTACACTTTGACCGGCAATTCCTCTTCCTCCGGTTTACCCTGGTCAATGGCGGGCTCTGATTTCTTCAGTTTAACTGAAACAATATTTGAAACCCCGAATTCCTCCATCGTAATACCGTAAAGTATATCAGCCATTTCCATTGTCTTCTTGTTGTGGGTAATCATAATGAACTGTGACCTGGCTGTGAATTTCTTGAGCATGTTCTTGAATCTTTCCAGATTTGCATCATCAAGAGGAGCGTCTATTTCGTCCAGGATACAGAATGGAGAAGGTTTTACCAGGAAGACGGCAAATAACAGGGCTATGGCGCACAGCGCCTTCTCTCCCCCTGAAAGGAGAGCTATGTGCTGAAGTTTCTTTCCCGGCGGCTGAGCAATAATATCAATACCGCTCTCCAGCATGTTTTCATTATCGACCAGGACGATATCCGCGCTCCCGCCCTCAAACAATTCATTGAATATCTTTTTGAAGTTCTCTCTTACCTGATTAAACGTCTTCTCAAAATTCGCGCGGGAAGTTGTATTTATTTTACTAATAACCTTCCTGAGGTCTTCAGACGCTCTTATCAGGTCTTCTTCCTGAGCCTTCAGGAATTTGTACCTTTCATCAAGCTTGGCATATTCCTCAGGCGCGGCAAGGTTAACAGGCCCCATTGAATCAATTTGTTTTCTTAATTTTTCAATTGTCCCGGCTTCTTCTTCCCTGCTTTGGCGGGATTCCAGCTCTTCCTTTGTAAATGACGCCAGCGCGTCATCAAGTGAAATATCATAATCACCGGATAACTTCTCCTTAATCTGCTCCACCTTCATTTTTGTTTGCGTTTCCTTAATCCTGTCCTGTTCTGAACCGGACTGAACCGAAGAAAGGTCCTTTCTCAACGTTCCTATCAATCCTTCTTCTTTCTTAAGTTTTATAACGATGTTTTCTTTCTCTTCCTGTATTTCTTTCAGGACTTTCCCCGCAGTGTTCTGTCCTTCATGAAAAACGGCTATTGATTCGGCGGCTTTAACGCCCGCCTTCTCTATTTCCTTTATCCGCTCACCGATATCAACAATAGTTTTTTCCTTATTGCCGATGAGACTTATTGAATTCTCTTTATCCTCCCGGGCCCTGTTATAATCCGCCCTGATACCTGATTTTTTCTCTCCCGTAACGGTGCAGGCGACTTTAAGCTCCGTAATTTCCTCCCGGACTACCTTGATTTGTTCTTCAAGGGAAATTGACCCTGCTTCCATTTGCGATATTGAAGCCCTGCATTCTTCAGCCTGCTTCTCAATTGATTCCTGGTTCTTCACAAACTCTTCAAACTGTTTGGCGCCATCAACTATTTTTTTCTCAAGTTCGTTCCTTTCATGAACAATCGGCTGGATTCTCGCTTCGAACTTATCATCCTGCGCTTTCACTTCGGATACTTCCCTTTTAATATGCTCCAGCGCGCTTTCCAGCAACTCATCGTACTCCGATACAAGGCTTGCCATCCCAAGCATAGCATCATGCACTTTATGAAACTTCCTCTTCAGTCTTTCGTTTGAGGCATTCTGCTCGACCACTTCTACCAGGAAATTCCTCTTACCTGATAACTCATCATTTCTGCGGATATAATTATCCATCTGCCTGGTTTTATTCTCCAAATCCACCGACACCTGTTTCCTGTCCTCATTGATTATTTCTTCTTCCCTGCATAACCTCTCTCTCCTGGAACGGGCATTGCGTTCTTCGGATTGAAGATTTTCCATCTGCGCTTTTACCTGGGAGACACTGCCCTTAAGCCCGATAAATTCCTCCGTCTTGTTTCTGATACCGGTTTTTAATGCTCCGAGTTTTTCAGTCTTATCCTCAAGAACTTCTTCCCTGCCCCTTGTGGAAGCTTCCTTTCCTTCCAAACTGACAGTCAGTTCCTTTTCCGCTTCTTCAAGCGAACCAAAACTCTTCTCTAAATTTTCTATCTTTCCCCTGGCGTCCTTAATATCTTCCTTCAGGTCCTCTACCTGCTCTTCCAGCTCTTTGGCGCGCTCAATTCCCATCTGAACCCTGTCTTCAGCGCGGTTCACTTCCGAAGAAAGTGAGAATATTTTTTCCTGGGTTGTAATTATGGATTCCTCTTTCTCCTGGAGATTAAGCCTTAAGGCGGAAACCTCAGCGTCCTTCTTGCTAATTTGCGTATTAATAGACCCCATCCTGTCAGCTATGTCATCAAGTATCTTCTTGCTTACTGACATTTCTTTTTCAAGAAGCATATAATCTTCACAGAGATGTTTTACATCCAAAGATTTAATATTTTCCTTGTTTTTCTGATACTGTTTTGTCTTGCGGACCTGATAGTCAAGTGAGCCTATCTGCTTTTTTATTTCCCCTACGATATCGGATATCCTGAGCAGGTTTGATTTGGTCTGCTCTAATTTACGCAGGGATTCTTCTTTTTTTGTCTTATACTTCATTATCCCCGCGGCCTCTTCAAAAATAGCGCGTCTTTCCTCGGGTTTACTGTTAAGGATAAAATCAATCTTGTTTTGCTCCATCAGCGAATAAGCATCAACCCCTAACCCTGTGTCCATAAACATTTCGGTAATATCCTTAAGCCTGCAGGCCGCCTTGTTAATAAAATACTCGCTTTCTCCGGAACGGAAAAGGCGCCTGGTTACGGTCACTTCCTGAAAATCTATCGGGAGCATCTGCTGCGAATTATCAAAGGTAAGCGACACCTCAGCCAGCCCAAGGGCTTTCCTGTCACTGGTCCCGTTAAATATAATATCTTCCATTCTGCTGCCCCTCAGCTGTTTAGCGCTCTGGGCTCCAAGCACCCACTTCACAGCATCCACAATGTTGGTTTTACCGCAGCCATTTGGACCTATTACAGCAGTTATCCCCGGCTGAAACTTTATTGTTACCCTGTTTACAAAAGATTTGAATCCAAACAACTCTATACGTTTAAAAAACATTACTCCTCCTGTTCATACCACAATATAATGTATTTAACTGAATCACTGTCTACAACATATAGTACCGTATATTTTAGTACATTTATTCCACTAAAGAATAAATACCTCAATATAGTGTGTTGCGCTGAATATAGCATACCACATATAGTGCTGTCAAGCAAAATATTATTAAAAAATGATTGTGAAAAAGGGACCATTTAAAACCGGAGCTGCTTTCCGGAGCTACTTTCCGATTCTTAGTAGTTTTAACAACCACATCCTTCGTATGTTTATTGCGGAACTCGGGCAGGTTTCCTTACAGCAGAAACATCTGATACATTTATTATATTCTATTACAGGAGTGTTGTCCTCTTCTCTTATAATTGTTTTAACCGGGCATATTTCCACACATGACCCGCATTTCGTACAGGTTGAATACACTATCACCGGCTTTGGAGATAAAATATGTTTTGCCCAGTCTTTAAGGAACCCGGGAATCCTGTCAAACGATATCGAGGAAATTCTTTTGAAATCCTTAACAATAACGTCCTCTAGTCTTTCACCAAGCACCTCGATTTTTTCCGGAGTCAGAACCCCTCTTTTAACCGCAGCCTTATTCGTTGGAACCTTCAGGGGATCATTGTATCCCATTATTCTTGCCATGATAAAATCCACTGCTCCGGCATTCGTACCCGAAATGATCAATCCCGTGTTACATGAATTGCCGCTGTCGGGACCGCCGGCCCCTTCCATCGAAACCACCGCATCGGTTATTATTAACGAGGGTTTGATTGTCTGGACCACATCAAGAAGCATCTCGGAAAATAATTCACTGCTCTTCATAATTATATGCAGTTCCGCCTTCCGCAGCCCGGGGATAAACCCGTAATTGTTTTTAATCGCCCCTGTAAGAAGCGTAAAATTATGTGTTTTCATTTTTGGCAATGAAATAATGACATCAAAATCCCTTAATTTCCCGGACATTGTGAAGTTTCTGTACACCCTGCCGCTTTTATTTTCATATGATATCAAATCCTCTTCAAATGAAATAATCCGGGTTTGCGTTTGCCTGCAAACCTCCTCCATGCCTGTAACCCCGTGAATTTTTTTAAGCTTTGAATCATTAACCAGCCCTGACGGGCTGTCCCCGAGAAAAACAATGCCCCCCGCTTCCCTTGCAATGGCTATCACCGCTTTCACGAACAATGGGTGGGTTGTAACGTTTTCTTCGGGTTTTCTTGCGGAAAGCAAGTTGGGTTTTATCAATACCTTACTGCCTTTCCTTATATACCTTTTTATCCCCCCGAGAAGGCTCAGCGATTTATCAATTGAATGCTTCAATCTTTCAAATTCATAGTCTCCGCATTTTACCAGGCTTACTTTATGGTCCATCATGGATTTCCTTTCATTATTATTAAATACTTGTAAATAACAGCATTATATTATAAAATAATTCCTGTGAATTGCAAAAGGTTTCTGGAGAAAAAATGCCGATAACCGTTTCAGTCGTGGTTCCCACATATAATCAAAAAGACTTCCTCGCCGGCTGCATCCGGGCGCTGAAGGACCAGGATTTTCCTGGGGAAGACTATGAAATTATTGTAGTTGACGACGGTTCAACCGATGGCACCCAACAACTGTCGGAAGAACTGCAATCAACCGGCAACCTTAAATACTTCAGACAGGAAAACAAGGGGCCCGGAGCTGCCCGTAACCTCGGCATCAGTAAATCAAACGGTTCAATCATAGCCTTCACCGACACGGACTGCATCCCCGACAAAACATGGATAAGGTCCGCCCTGCCCTATTTTAATGATAGCGGGGTAGCCGGTGTCGAAGGAAAAACCATTATTAAAAATCCTGATGAAAACACGCCATTCAGCCACCAGGCCCAAAACAGCAAGGGTAATAATTTCATGACCTGCAACATTTTCTACCGCAGGGAAACACTTGAGGAAACGGGCGGTTTTGACGAAAGGTTTAAACTGGCGATACGTGAAGATTCCGACCTCGCCTTTGCCGTGATTGAAACGGACAAGAAAATTGTGTTCGCTCCTGACTCCGTTGTAGCGCACCCCTCAATCAATAAAAATTATTTAAAACACTTCAGAAAAGCAAAGGAAGGGTTCTACGACGCATTGCTATACAAAAAACATCCTAAACTTTACAGAAGGAAACTCAAATGGTACGACGGCTGGGCGTTCCCTGTATATTATTACGGCTACTATCTTTCAATACCCGTTATTATAATTTCATTGATAAAAAACAACATGTCCTTGTTATTGGCGGCCGTTATATTGTTTTCCCTGTCGCATGTTGCGACTATAGCCTTTGCCTGCAGAAAAAAAACGGTGACACTTAAACACCTCGTTATCCTGTTCTTTCAATTTCTCGTTATTCCGTTTATACGATTTTACTGGGTAATGAAAGGAAACCTGAAATACAAGACTTTTGTCTGGTAAAACCTGTCATGGATATATTGCTTATATCACCCATTACCAACACTCATTATACCGTACCCCCAATCGGTTTGGGATACCTTGCCAGCGCTGTCCGCAGGGAGAAATTCAGCGTTTCAGTGCTCGACTGCGTTAAGGAAGGGCATAACCTGGATGACTTTCATGAATTTATTTCAAAGACTAATTTCAAGGTTGTCGGATTCCAGGTATTTACCTGTGACCTGGAGAGCGTGGTTCATTCCATACGAATAATACGGGAAACATATCCTGACAGAACGATAATCGTTGGAGGCGCGCATCCTACATGTGTGGGGAAAGAAGTATTTAATGATATTCCGGGGATAGACTATGCCTTCTGCGGCGAGGGGGAAGAGTCCCTGCCCCTTCTATTGAAGAGACTGCTAAGAAATGAGAGTATCGCGCTGGATAAGATACCCGGTTTGTTCTGGAAAAACCAGGAGGAGATTAATTCTAATAAGAGGGTTTTTCTGCAGGACCTTGACAGGCTTGAGTTCCCGGCGTGGGATATACTCAGGCCGGACACTTATCCCGAGAACCCCCAGGGCGCGTTTTTCAAGAACTTCCCCGTGGCTCCCATTGTAACCAGCCGCGGGTGCCCCTTCCTATGCACCTTCTGCGCTTCAGGAGTGATGATGGGCAGGAAACTCCGTATGAGGAGCGTTAATAATGTAATCTCGGAGATGAAGTTGTTGTATGATTATTACGGAATAAGGGAGTTTCATATACTCGATGACAACTTTACCTTCAACCCTGAAAGAGTTAAGGACTTCTGTGACAAGATTAAGGAATCCCGGATGAAATTCTCGCTTTCATTCCCCAATGGCGTGCGGCTGGATACGCTCGACAAGGAAATGCTGGAGTTACTTCATGAAATAGGTGTTTACGCGTTTACGGTTGGTATAGAATCCGGTTCTCCAAAAATACTCAGGGCAATGAAAAAGAAACTGACCCCGGAGGTTATAGAGGAAAAAATAAACCTTATTAATGAAGCGGGTATTGAACCGAGCGGGTTCTTCATCGTGGGGTTCCCGGGAGAGACCAGGGAAGACATAAAGCAAACTATTGAGTTCGCAAAGAAACTTAAGATTAAAAGAGCTCATTTCAGCAACTTCCTGCCGCTGCCCGGAACGTGTGAAACCGAGAAGTTGAAATCAGAGGGAAAATTAGGCAAGGTTGATTCCGGGAGGATGTTTTATTCAAAAATAGCCTATTGCCCCGATGGGATTTCCCCGCAGGAATTGAAAGAGCTGCAGAAAAAGGCGTTTCTCGGGTTTTATCTCAGGCCCGGGATATTGTTCAAGATGTTATCCGAGATAAAGTCGTTCTATCATTTCAAAACACTGGTCAAAAGAGCTATTGATTATCTTTTTAAGGGAGGAAATAAATAGTGCTAAACCTGGTAATTATTTTTGTAGCAGTGTTCCTTATGGGGTATATACCCGGAAGGGTTATTATCGAGAAACTAAGTTTTCTTAAGTTGTCCGGTGAGGAAAAACTTGCATGCAGTTTTGGCGTTAGCTTCTTCCTGTATTACCTTGTGGGATTTGCCGGGTACGTTATTGGTTTTAATAAGGCGTACCTGCATGTGTTGGTGCCGGTCATTTTTATTGTTATATTCATTCTGGTTCTTTTAAAAAAGAATGATTTCATTCCAGGAGAGGAACTGAGATTACTGGGTATATTCCTGGCGTTGTTCCTGGTGCTGGTATGTTTCCAGGCCTTGCTGCCCATTTACAATGGCGGGGGTTGGATGGGTGATTGGTATGAGCATTACGACAGGATGCAATTTTATTTAAAGTCATACGATTCCGGTCACAGGTTCCTTAACGTGTACCTTCTGCCCGCAAGGCCACCGATGTTCAATGTGGTTACGTATTTCTTCCAGTCAATCCTCGGGGAAGGTTTCTGGGTATTCCAGGTTGTCTGTTCATACATGAACCTGGTGGTCATTCTGCCCGTATACCTGCTCCTGAAGAGGGTTTTAAAGATTAAATCAAAATATATACTTATTGTAGCCGCCGGGTTCTTCCTTCTCAATCCAACATTTGTAAGAAACCTTACCTATACCTGGACCAGGCATTTGACCAATTACTACGTCCTGCTGGGATTGTACTTCTACCTCAGGGGAAGAAAGGGAATGGATTACAGGTATATATATGCGGCTTTTACCTTCCTTGCCTTCGGGCAGCTTACTCACTATTCCGCGGCAATTTACCTCCTGGTAATACTGGCGGATTTTGTGTTCATAAGCGTTTTTAGATTGAGAAAGAACATCAAGCCGCTTGTCATTGTCGGATTAATACTGACTGTT
>JAUXDE010000043.1 GCA_030618495.1 Clostridia bacterium | reverse complement strand
CCCATCGGTATTGTCGGAATAATCGCAAAAGCAACCGGTTCAGGACTCTCATCGTTGTTGAGCCTCATAGCATCGATAAGTATCATGCTGGGGCTTGTAAATCTTTTTCCGATACCAATCGTGGACGGCGGTGTTATAATAATAACGGTAATCGAGGCAATAAGAAGGAAGCCGCTTTCGGATAAGTCCACAGAAGTTCTTCAAAAGATGGGATTTGCGATTATAATGCTTCTCGTAGTATTTGCCACTTACCAGGATATACTGAGAATGTTTATCAAGAATAAATGAAAAGAAGAAAAACAAGAAAAATCAAAATCGGCAGCCTTTATGTAGGAGGGGATGCTCCTGTATCCGTTCAATCAATGGCAAAAACGGATACGCGTAACGTCGGGGAAACGGTAAGGCAGATAAAGAGGCTGGAAAATGCCGGCTGTGAACTGGTTCGCGTTGCGGTCCCCGATATGGAGGCGGCAAAACTGCTCGGCAGGATAAAAAGCAGGATAAGTATTCCCCTGGCAGCCGATATACACTTTGACTACCGGCTGGCTCTTGAGGCAATAAAACAGGGTGTTGATAAGTTAAGGATTAATCCCGGGAATATTGGAGTAAAGGCGCGTGTCAGGAATGTGGCGGAGGCGGCAGGCAGGGAGGGAATACCGATTCGTATTGGTGTGAATTCCGGTTCCCTGGAAAAGTCCCTGGCCGGCAGGAGCAGGGCGGGGGCAATGGCGGCATCGGCAATGAAACACGCAAGGGTGCTGGAAAACGCTGGTTTTCATGATATTATTATATCTCTGAAATCGCCGGACGTGAGCACGACAGTAAACGCCTATAGGATAATATCCGCTAAGACCGATTATCCTCTGCACCTGGGGGTTACGGAAGCCGGAGCGGGATTACCGGGGACGGTAAAATCATCCCTTGCCCTTGGCATCCTGCTTTCCGAAGGGATAGGTGACACCATAAGGGTGTCGCTTACGGACGGACCGGTAGAGGAAGTCAGGGTTGGCTATGAAATCCTTAAATCGCTGGGGTTGAGGAAACGCGGCCCCGAGGTGATATCCTGTCCAACATGCGGCCGGTGTAAAATGGACATAATTAAAATAACGAATCAATTTCATCAAAAGTGCAGCGATTATCCCGGTTTTCCTCCGCTTAAGGTTGCAATAATGGGTTGCGCGGTTAACGGTCCCGGCGAAGCGCGGGAGGCGGACATAGGTATTGCCGGAGGAAAAAATGCGGGGACATTGTTTAAAAACGGAAGAATCATAAAAAAGGTAAAAGAAAAGGATATTGTTGAAGTTCTGATAGAAGAAATGAAAAAATGTGCACAGGTCAGTAAGGCAAGGAAAAGGAGTAAATGATATGCGCTTATCTGAATATTTTTTGTCAACATTAAAGGAGATCCCAAAAGACGCTGATACGGTTTCGCATCAGCTTATGATAAGGGCGGGGATGATAAGAAAACTCGCATCGGGAATCTATGAGTTCCTCCCGTTCGGTTTAAGGGCGCTGCGAAAGGTGGAGAATATCATAAGGGATGAGATGGATAAAGCCGGGGGACAGGAGTTGTACCTGCCCGCGCTGCTGCCGAAGGACCTCTGGGACAAAAGCGGCCGTTGGGCCCTTTACGGCCCTGAGTTAATGAGGGTTAAGGATAGGAACGGCAGGGAATTCTGCCTTGGACCGACGCATGAGGAGATTATAACCGACCTCGTTAAGAGGGAAATAAGGTCATACAGGGACCTGCCGAAGCTATTGTACCAGTTCCAGGTAAAGTTCCGTGATGAAATAAGGCCGCGTTTCGGGGTGATGAGGGCAAGGGAATTCCTCATGAAGGATGCATACAGCTTTGATGTCAGCCAGGAAAGCGCGGAAGAAACTTACCGGAAGGTATTTGACTGCTACAACAGGATTTTCAAGCGCTGCGGACTCCGGTTCCGCGCGGTAGAGGCGGATACGGGAGCCATAGGCGGGTCTTTTTCACATGAGTTCATGGTGGTTGCCGATACGGGGGAGGAGGGGATTATCACCTGCGGGTGCGGTTATGCCGCAAATGTGGAAAAAGCCGAACTCGGCCGGGAAAGTTCAGAAAAGAAAGCTCCCGGACAGGAAAAACCTTTGGAGGAGGTAGAAACTCCCGGGATGAAAACCGTTAGTGAAGTGGGAAAGTTTCTCGGTGAGCCTGAGAATAAATTTATAAAATCACTGGTGTACGGGTACGGAAAGGGAGAGCTGATAGTCGTGCTTGTGCGCGGGGATTACGAGGTGAACGAGGCCAAGCTCAGGAAGTATCTTGGTGTGAACGAGGTTTTCCTTGCGGATGAAAAAAGGATTGAAAAACTGACAGGCGCCCCGACAGGTTTTGCGGGGCCCGTGGGCATTAAGAATGCGGATATTCTTGCCGATTATTCGGTTGAAGGGATTGTGAACGGTATCTCGGGAGCCAATAAGAAAGATTATCATGTAAGGAATATCAACATAGGAAGGGACTATAAGGCAAAAGCCGTGCTGGATTTGCGCAAACCCGTAGAAGGCGATATTTGCGTAAAATGCGCTAAGAAACTGGCTTTTTCGCGGGGCATTGAAGTAGGCCATACATTCAAGCTGGGCACGAAATACAGTGAAGCCCTGCAGGCTGATTTTCTTGACAGGCAAGGCGACAAGAAGCCCTTTGTGATGGGTTGTTACGGTATAGGAGTGTCAAGAATTGTTGCCGCCGCAATTGAGCAGGGCAGTGACGAGAAGGGCATTATATGGCCCATGTCAATTGCGCCCTTCCAGGTAACGGTGGTCCCGTTAAAATATGATGAACCCGGTATTAAAAAGGTAAGCGAAGAGATTTATAATGACCTGCTCAAATCCGGTTATGATGTTATTATAGATGACAGGGATGAACGGCCCGGGGTTAAATTCAATGATGCTGACCTGACAGGCATTCCCGTAAGGATTACCGTTGGAGACAGGTCATTGAAGGAAAAAAAGGTTGAGTTAACCCTGAGAAAGGGACTGAAAACCGAAAAGGTGCCTGTTGATGAAGCGCTAAGCGCGGTCAAGTCCATTATTGAAAAGCAGATATAAGACAGGCGACAGGTGTGAGTTATAACTGTGATGTGCTTTATTAATTAAAACGGACTGCGCAAGAAAAGAAGTGATTAATCTGCACCTGGTCGGCTGCGTACAATCCCACTTCCTCACCGTAGTAAGCGTAGTCAATCTTCATAGGTCCGAGGAAAAATCCAAGTCCCGCGGTAACGTATCCCTGGTTGAGTCCGGCCCTTATAGAAAGCATGTTCCACGCTAGTTCAATGCCCGCATGAATGTTCTTCCATCTTAGCTTTATTGTTCCCCTATCAACTTCTTCCAGCCTTCCCGTTAAATCGTTGTACTGGGCAGTGAAGGTCACATTATCTCCCATGGGCAACTGTTCGTTGCTGAAAACGTACGCTATCCCAAGATTGAGTCTCGGGGGGATTTCTTCGGTCGTGTTGGTTATGTCTATGAGTCTAATCGGGGCCCGACCGACTTCATCAGTATAATTAATCTTAGTTCCCGCCAGGTCCTTAACAGTTGCGCCTAAGGTGAGCTGGTCTCCGAGGTGAAACATAACTCCGGCGTCAAACCCGTAACCCCAGCCGAACAGGCTGTTGGGAAAGTGCATGAGTTCTCCGGAAGTGAAATTGTAGAAATCGATAATGGAAGTGTCTTCAATGTCAATCAGCTTAATCCTGTTAATTACTTTTGCGCTGGCTCCGAGAATGATGTTGTCCCCTATCGCGTAGGCAATGGGTATGACTATTGCGGAATCCATATTGGCCGTTACACTTATATTCGGGAGTCCGGATTCCGTTGTTACGCTTCCTGTCATGTTTATTGACGAAAGGAATAGGCCTATTCCTACACTGAAATAACCAATGGGCGCGGAAATGAACGATAGGTTTGCCGGCAGTCCGCTGTAAAAATTAAACTTCTTGTTAAGCATGTTTTCATTTACGTAGGTAAGCAGTTGAGCCGGGTCCTGGTAAAAGGGCTGTTCCCCGATGTATGATTCAACCAGGCTCGAACAAAAACTATATGAGTTTGCGTTTATAAGTAAACTGATGTCAAAGAAGGAAAAAGAGGGGGATACTCTCTGGGATATGCCTGCGGGATTGTAAAAGAAAGCGTTGTGGTCGTCAGCCAGGGCAAGGAAAGCTCCTCCCATTCCCATCGCTCTTATCCCGGGAATAAACAGCGGGGCTGCCCCGTAATCGGAGTATGCCGGGATTGATAAACAGCATAACGCCAGCGCTACCACTACAAAAAACATTAATATATTTTTCATTTTTTTATCCAGTAACTATTTCAGTAAGCTCTTACGATTTTAAAGCGTCAAGCAAGGTATTGAAATTATCTTGAAGGGTATCAAATTGCTCCGTTATTCCGTCAAGAATGCCGTCGGGAAGATTTTTTCCGCCGTCAGTTATGTAGTTTGAAGCTTCATTAAATGAAGTATTGTTATTTTCCAGCAAAGTTATCATGTCGCTAACCTTTTCGGAACCCATATCAGCTTTGGTTTGGGCGAAGGTCTGTGTAGCGTTTGCCACTTCATAGAGCATGGCACTTAATAACTTTCTCGGAGCAGTGCTTTCCATTATTATGTAAAAGTCCGTGTAGTCACTTTCTGTTCCGATGATTTCAATGTAATCCTCGGCAATCGTGGTCATAAGGATGTTTTCTTCAATGTAGATGCCAAGAATTATTTTAATATTTGAATTATCGGAATAGGTATCGCCGTTGTCTATAAGGTTTTTATAATTGGTTATTATCACATCAAGAATGGCTTTTTTGGCAATAGCCGCTTCATCGGTTTCAGGCAATACAACGGTTTCTTCAAAAACAGAGCTGTCGACTTCTCCTCCAATGGAAGCCATCATCATCTCGGACATGACTGTACTCATGTCGAATTCAGGGTTTAATTTGATTATGGCCAGGGTTTGCCCCGCGAGAGCTTCCTCGTAAAGTTCTTTTTCCCCACCCGCCAAATCCGAGAGTTCCGTTTCTCCGAAAGTTGCCAGGGTTGCTTCATAATATGTTTTCGCGCTTTCGTAATCACCGGAGGCAACTGCGGCAGCGCCGTCAGAATTCAGCACCAGCGGGTTTTCGCTAGTTCCGCGCGCGGGATGGAATAAACCAAAAAGATTGCCATTATAATCACAGCCGTTAAGGGATATAACAACAATTGAAATAAATATTTTAATCATTAATTTATTGTGCATTTGGTCTCCATAAAACAATTTCTGAAAAGTTCCTAATCCCTTCATTCAAATATTATAGCACAGAATTGAAGATTTGTCAATATTATTTTTATTTTTTTAATGGCGATTGTGAAAAATTTACTTGCTTTTTTTTAAGGTTTCAATTATAATATTGTATTATGATAATATTGAAAAGGAGTTTAAAGATGAGCAAAAGTGTTTTAGTTCCAATGATTGTATTTTTAACGTATGTATTTCTTCCTGTTGCAGCTAGCGCCGGAGATTTATATAGTCAGATCCTTAAGCTTGAAAATAAGATAAGGATATATGAAGTGCAGGAAGAGAAGCAGACGGAACCTATTTATAGGATGCTTGATAAATTAAGAAGTGAAATAGAATTACTTGAGGAGAGGGAACGCAGCGGGGCAGGCCATAAAATGGTGAAGGTCAGGATAAGAAAGGATATAAATGGTCTCAGGAAGAAGATTGAAAAAAACGAGAAAGAGATGAGAGAAATTCAGAATATTACCAAAAAGAGAGTAAGGGAATTGGAAAAGAAAATAATGGGGCTGGAAAAGAAGCTGACAAGTGATATATCAAAAGAAGAACAAATGGAAAGAAAGCAAATCGTAAAGCAGGAAGCGATGGATGCGAAAAAACTCAAAAAGGAAATGAAAGAGCGGGAAAAAAAGATAAAGAATCTAAGAAAAGACATAAATAAACTGGTAACGGAAGAAGATGAAGCGGCGGAATCAGGGGATTCCAAGAAGTTGAGGAAATTAGAGGGCAAGAGAAGAAGCATGGAAGAGGAATTAGAGAATTTGGAGTACTGATAGTTTTAAGGTAATAATAAATAATAATATATCTTCGGGATTGAGTGAAATTCTTAACCGGTAGTAATCCTCCTTAAGAGAGGCGAGTCTACGAGCCCTTCAAGGGTTGAACCTGTTGGATTCAGGAACCGACGGTAATAGTCCGGATGGAAGAAGACAAACAATAATTGTTTTGTTATGTTTAATCCCGGAGATGTTCCCGGGATTTTTTTTATGGTAAATAATGATGAAATATATATGAAATCAGCTCTTAAGCTTGCATCCGGGGCATCAAACAGGGTCAGCACGAATCCAAAAGTCGGCTGTATTATAGTAAGGAACAAAAAGATTGCCGGCAGGGGATATCATGAGTATTTCGGAGGTCCCCATGCGGAAGTAATTGCGCTGTCCGGGGCAGGACGTTTGTCGCGCGGGGCGACGATGTATGTGACCCTTGAGCCATGCTGTCATTACGGTAAGACACCACCCTGCACGGACGCTATCGTAAAAGCAGGCATTAAAGAAGTTGTAATGGCAATGAAGGATCCGAATGTCCTTGTAATGGGTAAGTCAATAAGGTTGCTGAGAAGGCGGGGTGTCAGGATAAGAACAGGGGTGATGGAAAAGGAGGCAAGGAAACTGAATGAAGCGTACATAAAGTATACTGAGAGTAAAATGCCTTTTATCATACTTAAAAGCGCCATGACGCTTGATGGCAAGATAACGACAGTTTCGGGTAATTCCAAATGGATAACAAACCTGAGTTCACGCCAATATGCCCACAGGCTCCGCGGTCGGGTTGATGCGATACTGGTTGGTATCAATACCGTGCTTGCGGATAACCCAAGGCTGACCTCAAGGAAAAAGGGAACCAGTCCCATCCGTGTTATTCTTGATACACACTTAAAAATCCCATTGAATGCAAGGGTGCTGAATGAGGACGCTCCTGCCATAGTGGCGACCGCCTCTGATAAAAAAAGAAAGATTAAGCAGCTTCAGGAAAAGGGAGTGGAGGTTATTAATCCGGGAAGCGGCAAAGACGGATTAAACCTTAAAAAACTTATGAAAATGCTGGGGAAGAGGTCAATTTCATCAATAGTTGTTGAAGGTGGCGGAAGCGTTAATGCCTCCTTCCTGAACCAGGGGCTGGTAGACAGGGTGCTCTTTTTCATAGCGCCGAAGATACTTGGCGGCAGGGATTCTCTTACGCCTGTTGAGGGTAGTGGAATAAGGGGGATTGACCGGGCTATAGGTTTAAAGGATATAACCATTAAAAGATTTGGCGATGACATATTAGTGGATGGATATGTAGTGTAGTGTTACTACCATAATTGCGGAGGTTTATATGTTTACCGGTATCATTGAGTCAGCCGGCAGGGTCAGGGAAGTCAGAAAGGGAAGAATGTTGATAGAAACAGGATTTGATGATATGGTGAAAGGCGAGAGTGTTGCTGTTAACGGGGTATGCCTTACTGTTTCAGGGATAGTTTCCGTTAAAAAGAATATTACGATATTTGTCGTTGACGTTTCACCCGAGACTCTCAAGAAAACAAATCTCGGACAACTGGGTCAAGGGGAAACTGTTAATATGGAAAGGGCCTTAAAGGCAGGAGACCGTTTCGGGGGGCATATGGTTACTGGACATATTGACGGTACAGGAAGGATAAAGTCAATAAAAAAGCATACGGGTTTCAGGCTGATTGAAATTTCCCTGCCTGAAGAAATGTTCGGAAATATCGTTAGCAAGGGCTCAATTGCCGTTGACGGAATCAGCTTGACCGTTGCGGATATACTCCCGGCAGGCAGTTTTAATGTCTCAATTATCCCGCATACTGCCGAAGTAACGACACTTGGCGGGAAAAAAGCAGGGGACAGGGTCAACGTTGAACTGGATGTGCTTGGAAAATACGTTCAGAAAGGCCTTCAGGATAAGAAGGATAAAATAACAGAGTCATTTCTCAGGGAAAAGGGGTTTATTTGATATGAGCAGTGAAAAGTTAAGTTCCGTGCCCGAACTCGTGGAGGACATAAAAAAAGGCAAAATGGTTGTCGTTGTGGATGACAGGGACAGGGAAAACGAGGGTGACCTTGTCATGGCGGCGTCTAAAGCTACACCCGGGGCAATTAACTTCATGGCAAAACACGCCCGGGGGCTCATATGTGTTCCAATGACGGGGGAAAGGCTGGACAAGCTTTTGCTGGAACCCATGGTGAGCAACGGTACGGAACTCAAGGACGCTGCGTTTACGGTTTCTGTTGACGCGCTAAAGGGGACGACAACGGGGATTTCAGCTCATGACAGGAATAAGACAGTCAAGGTTCTCGTAAACAGTAGGACAAAACCTTCAGACCTTGTAAAACCAGGGCATATATTCCCGCTAAGGTACAAGAACGGCGGCGTCCTTGTGCGCGCGGGACATACGGAAGCGGTGGTTGACCTGGCTGTTATGGCAGGACTTTATCCGGCCGGAATTATCTGTGAGATAATGAACGAAGACGGTACAATGGCGCGCACTCCCGCCCTGTTCAGGTTTGCGAAGAAACATAACCTCAGGGTCGGGACAATCAAGGATATGATTGAGTACCGCAGGCGGACAGAAAAACTCGTCAAAAAAATAACAACAGTTGATTTTCCCACGAAGTTCGGAAAATTCAGGATGACAGTATACAGGTCTTTAATTGACGGCAGTAGTCATCTTGCCATTGTAAAAGGCAGGATAAGAAATAAGAATAACGTGATAGTGAGGGTGCATTCATCGTGTTTGACGGGAGACGCTTTACTTTCTTTAAGATGCGATTGCGGCCAGCAGCTTCACAGGGCATTAAAGATTATTAATAACAAAGGAAATGGTGTGTTGCTTTACATGCAGCAGGAAGGCAGGGGTATTGGGCTGGAAAACAAGATAAGAGCTTACAGTCTTCAGGACGGGGGTATGGATACGGTTGAAGCCAATAGGGCGCTTGGTTTCAAAGCCGACCTGCGCGATTACGGTATAGGCGCGCAGATACTTTCGGACCTTGGACTATCGACCATTCATCTTCTGACGAACAATCCCCGTAAAATAGTGGGGATTGAGGGGTACGGATTGAAAGTGACGAAGAGAGTTCCCCTGGAGATAAGACCGACAAAGCTGACGCAGAAGTACCTGAAGACAAAAAAGGAAAAGATGGGGCACTTGCTGGGAATTTAAACAAGTCAAAAAAAGGAGGAAAAATGGTAAAGACTTATTCGGGAAAGATGATTGCAAAGGGAAAGAGGTTTGGTATCGTGGTTTCCAGGTTCAATGAGTTTATTTCATCCAGGTTACTGGATGGCGCGCTTGATGCTTTGCGCAGGCACGATACGGATGAAGCTAAAATCGATGTCGTATGGGTGCCGGGCAGTTTTGAGATTCCCTATGCGGCTAAAAAAATGGCGTTGAGCAAGAAGTACGATTCCATAATCTGCCTGGGGGCGGTAATAAGGGGCGATACGCCGCATTTTGATTACATCAGTAACGAGGTATCCAAGGGTATTTCGCAGACATCGCTTTCGACGGGTATACCGGTTATTTTTGGTGTAATAACCGCCGACAACCTTGAGCAGGCAATTGAACGCGCGGGCGCCAAGTCCGGTAACAAGGGCGCTTCCGCGGCGCTTTCTGCCATAGAAATGGTTGATTTGTTTAATAAAATAAAATAATATAAGTGATGGGAGTGTGTTATGGGGATGCGTAGAAAGGCGCGGGAATGCGCCTTGCATATACTTTATTCAATTGATGTGTGCGGGATAGGTATTGAAGAAGCCGGGAAATCATTTTGGAGGAAAACCAAAGCGCCGGTCAGTGTTTCAAAATACGCTAATTTGCTGGTTGAAGGAACAGTAAGCCATCTTTCTGAAATAGACCCTATTATCAAGAAGCTTGTTAAGAACTGGGATATGAACCGGATGTCTGCCATAGACAGGAATATTATCAGGCAGGCATGTTATGAGCTCATGTATCAGAAGGAAATTCCTTACAAGGTGATTATTAATGAAGCCATAGAACTGGCGAAGGAATACAGTACCGAGGATTCGGGAAAGTTCGTAAATGGAGTGCTTGATAAGATAGGAGAAACAAAAGGTGTCAGGGAAGAAAAACGTTAAAAAGGAAATAGAGGGGCTGCGTGTTTCAATCCGTCGTCATGATCATTCATATTACGCGCTGAACCAGCCTGAAATATCCGACAGGGAATATGATGTCTTGATGAAAAGGCTCCAGGAACTTGAGTTGGAGCACCCTGGATTGATAGTTCCGGACTCCCCGACGCAGAGGGTGGGGGAGAAGCCCATCGAGAAGTTCAGTTCAGTCAATCACCGCGCGCCCATGCTTTCTCTTGATAACGTTTATTCCATTGAAGAAATCAGGCAGTGGAACGGGAAGGTGTGCAAGGGTCTTGGCGGCGAGAATGCCCGGTATGTTGTGGAGCTGAAAATAGACGGCGTGGGGATAAACCTAACTTACAGGAAAGGGCTGCTTGCAGTCGGCGCTACCCGCGGGGACGGGCAGGCCGGCGATGACATAACCGAGAACCTTAAAACGATCAGGTCGATTCCGTTGAAACTTGAGATGCGCTGTCCTTCAGGCAGTATGCCGGATGTTATAGAAATGCGCGGTGAAGTTTACATGAACAGGGAAGGATTCCGGGAACTGAACCTGGAAAGGGAAAAAAAAGGCGAGGCCCCTTTTGTAAATCCGCGTAACGCGGCTGCCGGTTCGCTGAAATTGCTTGACCCGCGTATCACGGCAACAAGAAACCTGAGATGCTTCATCCATTCTTCTGGAGCGCAGGAGGGCGCCAGGCCTGTCAGGAAACATTTTGAGTACTTGAACTCGGTTAAAGAAATGGGAATCAGGATAAATTCCGAGACAAGACTGTGCGGGGATATAGAGGAAGTTGTTAAGTACTGTGCGAAATGGCAGGAAAAGAAGGAACAATTACCGTACGATGTTGATGGTATCGTTGTAAAAGTAAACGACATGAAACTCCAGGAGAAACTTGGATTTACGAAGAGGAGCCCGCGCTGGGCTGTAGCATATAAATTTCCCGCAAAGCAGGCAACAACAAAGATAAAAGAAGTGCTCTTCCAGGTTGGAAGGACGGGGGTGATAACACCTGTAGCCGAGCTTGAACCGGTTGAATGCGGGGGTGTAACCATAAGCCGGGCAACGCTTCATAACTTTGATGAAATAAAGCGGCTTGACGCGCGTAAAGGGGACAGGGTGGTAATAGAAAGAGCGGGAGAGGTTATACCAAAAATAGTCTGCGTGGTGAAAACCGTAAGGACCGGCAGGGAAGAACCGATCGGGATTCCCCCCGGGTGTCCCGAGTGCGGCGGCATGCTCAGCAGAGAAGATGATGAGGTGGCTTACAGGTGCATAAACCCATCGTGTCCCGCGCACCTGGAAAAAGGACTAATACATTTTGCTTCCAGGAATGCCATGAATATTGAGGGGCTGGGTGAGTCGGTAGTGGAGCAGGTAGTGAAGAATAACCTGATAAGCGATTTCATTGATATTTATTCATTGGGCAAGGATGATTTTCTCAAGCTGGAACTTTTTCGTGAAAGGAAGGCGCAGAAACTTGTGGGGGCAATAAGGGCAAGCAGGAACAGGCCGTTATCCCGCGTTTTGTTTGCCTTAGGCATCCGTCATATCGGTGAGAAGGCGGCGGAAGTGCTTGCCGGGAAGTTCAAATCCCTGGATAATCTCATTGAGGCAAAAAAGGAAGACATTGAAAATGTTCCTGAAATAGGCCCTGTTATGGCGGATACAATAACCCATTTCTTCAGCCAGCCCCAGGCAATGAAGCTGGTAGATAAAATGAAGAATGCCGGTATTAATCTTGTAGAAGAAAAGAAGAGCGGCGAGAGCCCCGGGGCATTTAAAGGAATGACATTCGTTTTTACCGGTGAACTTAAGAACAGGACAAGGAAGCAGGCCGAGGGTATAGTAAAGGAGCTGGGTGGCAAGGCTGTAACATCCGTTAGCAGCAAGACGGATTTCGTTGTATGCGGGACATCTCCCGGGTCAAAATATTCCATGGCGGAGAAACTGGAAATAAAAATATTCACAGAGAAACAGTTTGAAGAGTTTATACGTTCAATGGCGCCGGACTATTTTTTTAAATGATTACCGACGGTAAAAACGGGGATAAGAAAAAAATATAATATTTTTATCTTTTTTACTTGACAAATATATATTGATTTGGTATTATCTCGTTTCTGATATTTTAGTGGCGTATTAAAATAAGTTGCTAATAATAAAGTTCTTTTAAAACATCAATTAGATATAAGGAAAAAGCGTAATAGAACTTTTTATAAGTTTTCTAAAAGCGACTTATTTCAGTACGCCACTTTCCTTTACAAATTAATAGTTGACAATAAAACATTTGTGTGATAAAATATATATGAGTTGTTAAGTTCTTTGAAAACTAAATAGGAGTGGGTAAATCAATTCCGAATTAATTTGGTTTATGTGCCTTGGATCACGGTGCTTTGTAAATTAAGGAAGTTTTAGAATATTTACGGAGAGTTTGATCCTGGCTCAGAATAAACGCTGGCGGCGTGCTTAACACATGCAAGTCGAACGGAAATTTTTCTGTAATGAGTAGCTTGCTACGATTTACAGGATAAAATTAGTGGCAAACGGGTGAGTAACACGTGAATAATTTACCTCTTAGCGGGGGACAACTTCGGGAAACTGAAGCTAATACCGCATATTGCTGTACCCGGTTCGCCGGGAACAGTGAAAGGTCTTACCGGCTTGCCGGTAATGCCACTGAGAGATAAGTTCACGGCTGATTAGCTTGTTGGTAGGGTAATGGCCTACCAAGGCAACGATCAGTAGGGGCGCTGAAAGGCGGTACCTCCACACTGGAACTTAGACACGGTCCAGACTCCTACGGGAGGCAGCAGTGGGGAATTTTGCGCAATGCCCGAAAGGGTGACGCAGCGACGCCGCGTGAACGATGAAGTCCTTCGGGATGTAAAGTTCTGTCAGATGGGAAGAAACCTCTTTTAGAGGCTGACGGTACCATCAGAGGAAGCACCGGCTAATCCCGTGCCAGCAGCCGCGGTAATACGGGAGGTGCAAGCGTTGTTCGGATTTACTAGGCGTAAAGAGTATGTAGGTTGTTATTTAAGTCAAATGTGAAATCTTTGAGCTCAACTCAAAAACTGCATTTGAAACTGGATAACTTGAGTATAGAAGAGGAGAGTAGAATTCCTGGTGGAGCGGTGAAATGTGTAGAGATCAGGAAGAATACCAGTGGCGAAGGCGACTCTCTGGTCTATCACTGACACTGAGATACGAAAGCGTGGGGAGCAAACAGGATTAGATACCCTGGTAGTCCACGCCGTAAACGATGTGCATTAGGTGTAGGAGGTATCCAATCCTTCTGTACCGGAGCTAACGTATTAAATGCACCGCCTGGGGAGTACGGTCGCAAGGCTGAAACTCAAAGGAATTGACGGGGGCCCGCACAAGCGGTGGAGCATGTGGTTCAATTCGATGCAACGCGAGGAACCTTACCTAGGCTTGACATGCACTTGCATGTAAAATCCCGATTCCTGTAATTACCGCTCATTCTCTGTTGAAACCTTCCCTCGTTGACGGTCCCGTCTCTGAAAGGGGATTTTCTTCGGACAATTTACAAGGTGCTGCATGGTTGTCGTCAGCTCGTGCCGTGAGGTGTCGGGTTAAGTCCCATAACGAGCGCAACCCCTATTCTTAGTTGCCATCAGGTTAAGCTG
>JAUXDE010000126.1 GCA_030618495.1 Clostridia bacterium | reverse complement strand
TGTATGGTATCATTTCAATTTAAGTATTTGTTTATGAGTAAATGCCTTTTTCCTGTTAAATGATTTTTCTCTATATTCTCTTAGAGCGTCTTCCGGGGACATGTCCAGGTAGATTTCGGTGGTGGCTAGGCGGTCATGCCCCAGGAACATTTGCAGTGCCCGGGTACTGATGCTTTTTTGTATGCGGTTGACGGCAAAGGTGTGGCGGAGTGCATGGGGGGGGTACTGTTTTTAGAGTCTGTTTTTAACAACATATTGGTATATATTATTTCGGTGCATGATTGCAAGTATCCAAATTTCATTTTGCTTGATTTTATAAACAATCCGGTAAGTACCCACACGGAGTTTCCAGTATCCCGCTAAAGGTTTTCTAAGTGGGGTTCCGTATTTATCCGGGTAAACTGAAAGTTTCTTTTCTATTGCGTTAATTACTCTTTTACGAGGTTCATGATTCAGTTTACCTATATCATCGGGTATATTGTGGTGATAGAATATTTTGTATGGTATCATTTCAATTTAAGTATTTGTTTATGAGTAAATGCCTTTTTCCTGTTAAATGATTTTTCTCTATATTCTGCTATTTTTGTGAGTAAGCAGTCCTCAGAGTATTCCAATGCATTACGGAGCAAATCCCTTGTTTTGAGAGACATAGATATTCCTTCACTATGAGCAAGTCCTTTTATAGCATCGTATAAGGGTTTTTCAACAACTACATTTATTCTAGGATTTTTCGTTGACATAATATCACCTCCTAATTCAAGTGTACCATAAGTGATGAACCATGTCAAGTAAATATTCTGTCAATCTTGCATTATTAATTAGTTTCTTCTATGAATGTAAACTGTAAGCGAAAAGTGATACACCCTGGTATAATCCTGTCTGGGACAAATCTGATAGAGACGGGAGTAAAAAAAGGTTGATTAATGCGGTTGGAAGGAGTATAATCGCATTATTGGGTGTATCATAATTCGATTACAACAGTGTGTCAGAATTCCATTACATTTTACAATTATGGACAAAAAACTAGGGAAACTAAAAAAAATACTTTCAGACATGAAGTCAGTCCTGGTAGCGTACTCCGGGGGAGTGGACAGTACTTTTCTTGCAAGAATAGCCCATGATGCGCTGGGGGATAGGGCGGTTGCCGTTACCGCTGTTTCGGAAACGTACCCGGAAGGAGAATTGGCAAGAGCAAAAAGAATTGCAGGGAAAATAGGAATAAAACACGTTATAATAAAGACAAAAGAATTAAACAACAGGGATTTTACCGGCAATTCCCCGCTGAGATGTTATTACTGCAAGAAGGAATTATTCGGTAAACTATTAAAAATAGCAGGTAAGAAGAAACTGAACCGGGTACTGACAGGCGCAAGCGGGGATGATGAGAGGGACTACAGGCCCGGGATGAAGGCGGCTGAGGAGTTTGGTATCAGGAATCCTTTAATAGAGGCGGGTTTTTGTAAGAAAGATATTCGTTTGCAGTCAAGGAAACTGAAGTTGCCCACCGCCTGCCTGCCGGCCTCGCCGTGCCTTGCCTCAAGGTTCCCTTACGGCCGCAGGATAACGAGGAAGGATTTGAAAAAAGTGGCATCAGCGGAGAGTTATTTAAAACGGCTGGGACTGGCTGAGTTCCGCGTGAGGCATTACGGCGATACCGCGCGTATCGAGGTTTGCGGGAAGGATATGAAGTTTATCCTGAAAAATTCCTCAAGGATAGTCAATTACCTGAAAAAACTGGGGTATATTTATATAAGCATGGACCTGGAAGGTTTCAGGTCAGGCAGTATGAACGAGGTTTTAATGAAATGAACGTTAAAAGACTTGAAAGTATTCTTAAGGACGTGCAGTCAAAGAAGATAAGCATCCAGGATGCGTTCTTTAAGCTTAAATCACTGCCCTACAGGGACCTCGGCATTGCGAAGATAGACGGCCACCGCCATTTAAGAAAGGGTTTCCCCGAGGCTATCTTCTGCGAGGGCAAGACCATACCGCAGGTTGTAAGGATTGCCGGGGGGATGCTTGAGGATGACGGCAGTCTTATAGCGACGAGGGCAGGCATAAGGGTTTATAATGCGGTTAAGAAGGCAATCCCGGACGCCATATACCAAAAAGAAGCAAGAATCATAACCGTCAGAAGGACTCCGGGTAAGGTTAACGGTAAAAGAAATATCTTGATTGTGACGGCAGGGACTTCCGATATCCCCGTGGCTGAAGAGGCAAGGGTGACTGCTGAGTTCCTGGACAACAAAGTTGAGACACTCTACGACGTGGGTGTTGCCGGCGTGCACAGGCTGTTGATTGACCACCTGGACGACCTGTTTAAAGCCAGGGTGCTTATAGTCATTGCCGGTATGGAAGGGGCACTGCCCAGTATAGTAGCCGGTATTGCAAGCAGTCCTGTGATTGCGGTGCCTACCAGCGTAGGGTACGGCGCTAACTTCAAGGGGCTTTCCGCGCTTCTTTCAATGATGAACAGCTGCGCGCCGGGGATGGCAGTAGTCAATATAGACAACGGTTTCGGCGCCGCGTGCCTGGCGAGCATGATAAATCACATGTAGGAGAATTTAATGATAGCGTACTTTGATTGTTTCTCGGGAATAAGCGGGAACATGATACTGGGGGCGCTTATAGACGCGGGTCTGAGCCCTGATTTCCTGAAAAAGGAACTCAAAAAGATAAATGCAGGGAATTACAGCATCAAAATCAACAAGGTTACCAGGGGGCATTTATCCGGCACGTACCTGCAGGTAATCACGAAGGATAATAAACGAAGGAAGTTGAAGGATATAACGGAAATCATAAGAAAGAGCAGGCTGGATGACGATGTTAAGAAAAAGAGCATAAGGGTTTTTGACAGGCTTGCCGAAGCCGAATCCAGGGTACACGGGATTGGGAAGGAACGCCTTCACTTCCATGAGGTGGGAGACCTGGATTCAATAATTGATATTGCAGGTTCTGTGATAGGGCTTAAGAAACTTAGCGTAAAAGAGGTGTTTTCCTCACCTATCCATACGGGCAGCGGGTTTGTGAAGAGCAGGAGCGGCATCCTGCCTGTTCCAGCCCCGGCAACCGCGGAACTGCTGAAAGGAGCGCTTGTTTACGGCACCGGTATTAATACTGAAATTGTAACGCCCACAGGAGCGGCGGTTATCACGGCTTTTGCCAAAAGTTTCGGTGAAATGCCGCCAATGAAATACAGGTCAATCGGTTACGGGGCCGGGAGCAAGAAGTTAAAGATACCCAACATGCTCAGGATTTATATTGCCAGTCCCGGGAAGTTCTATGATGAGGACATGATAAGGGTCATTGAAGCCAATATTGACGACATGAACCCGCAGATATACGATTACCTGGTGAAGAGGTTACTTAAGGAAGGCGCCCTTGACGTATGCCTGATTCCTGTGCGGATGAAGAAAAACAGGACGGGGACTTTATTGACAGTTCTGGCTGAAATAAAAGATTCGGACAAGATGACCTCAATAATATTTGAGGAGACTACGACTTTTGGCGTCAGGGCCTATGAGGTAAAAAGAAAGAAACTTTTAAGGAAAGTAGAAACAATTAAGACAAAATACGGAAACGTGCGCGTGAAAACGGGGAAATCGGGAGGAAGGACTAAAACGGTTACCCCGGAATACGAGGACTGCAGGAAAATCGCGGAAAAGAAAAAGATACCGTTAAGAACCGTGTATGATGAGGTTCTTAAGGGTATTCATTTAAAAAATACTAAATAAAGGAAAATAAAATGTCAAAATTAATACGTTCAAGTATTTCAATTGAAGAAGAACTGTTAGAAAAGTATGACAGGCATATCAAAGGCAAGAAATATCCCACCCGTTCAAAGGCTATCATAGATTTGATAAGGGAAGAACTGGTCAGGAAGGAATGGGTAGAGGGGAAAAATGTGGCAGGCGCGATTACGCTGGTATACAGCCACCACAAGAGGGAAATAGTAAACAAATTGATGTCAATACAGCATGATCATCATCATATCATTATTTCAACCCAGCACGTCCACCTGGACCATGAAAACTGCCTTGAAATAGTGGTCGTTAAGGGAAAACCGAAGGAAATCGAAAACTTATCCGATAAACTCAGAACGGTGAAGGGCGTAAGGCATGGTTCGCTGACCATGGCTTCAACAGGCAAGAAAATTTAAATACTTAAGACCTGCCACTTTTTTTCTTGAGCATAATATCCATTCTCTGTCAGTGAAAATCCAATAATATACTTGTAAATAATATATTTTACTTGACTTTTGTTTTGAGTATTAT
>JAUXDE010000148.1 GCA_030618495.1 Clostridia bacterium | reverse complement strand
GTAGTGTGAAATATAAATTCCTTAAAAAAATTGTTATTATAGCCCTTTTTATTTCCTTAATTAGTATCCCGTCTTTCTCAGAGGAAGGCAATGTTCAAAAGCCCTATCGTTACTGGTATTCTGTTGGAGAGCTTGATTATGTTGGCGGGCTGGAGTATGGAGGTCGGTTTGCAAGGGTAAGTCTATTAAAAACGGCAATAGTAAGTAAAAATATCAGGTTTGGGATAGGGACTGATGTTATTGGTGCTTTTTCAGGGGATTCGGTGAATAGAAATTGTTTCTTTCCGTTGCATTTTTACTGGTTTACTCACCCTGAAAAGTCCGCGGATGAATTATTAAAAAAACGCAGAAAGCTTTCCTATTTTTACGGGAGTATTTATTTAATAGATTGGTCTGGAAAAAGCGCTGTATTTGATATGGGATATAGTTGGCATCCTTCATTTTTTTCAAAAGCAAAACTGTTGAAATATTGTAATCTGAAATTGGGTGTGTTAGCGGACATGGATTATGATTTTGATAGAAGTACTTTATATGCGAGCATGTCTTTTGGAGTAGATTATTTTAATCCGGGAGTAAAAGGCAGGGAAAAGAAAGTAAGAAAGGATGACACAAAAGCAACTGATATTGATTGGTTTCTGTATTCCAAGATTCTTGAGTACGGTATTGGAGTTAGCGTTAATCTGGATGTATCTCACATGATGAAAATTATTGAACCGGTTATTGTTTTTCCCGGACGCAAGATAGGAATCGGTGTTTCTCTGTTGGATGTTTATAGTACGGACATGATTGATGATGTTGGTAGTTACTATCTTCCAATATATTTTTATTACTTCCCGTTCTACAAAGAAAACATAGAAGACAAATCAGGGAAAGAATACATGAACGAGTTTGTCAGGTCTATTCGTTTTTATGGGGGAGGCAGTATTTTTCCAATGTACGAAGACATAGGCTCTGGCGGAATGCTGGATGTGGGGGTGAGCCTGACTCCGTCATCATTTATTGATTTCAAGGGATTTTTCCATCAGTTAAGTCATTTTAACTTAAAATTAGGTTTCTTGATATATAATAATTATAATTTGGACTTAAACAATAATCAATTATACTGTACGGCATCCTGTAGCTTTAAATGGTTTGTCCCAAAATGGAAGAGCGGGAGTAAACCAGCAAAAACAATCAGCACAGAAAAACTGGTGGTTATAAAGGAAGAAAAGGAACCCGAATTACCAGAGATTATTAAAACCCCTGAACCCGTTAAGCCGCCTGAGCCCACCGAACCCCCGGTTGAGCCTGAAGGCAGGAAGAGCATAGCAGTATACGAGTTTGCGGGCAAGAACGTTTCGGCGATGAATGCGTCAATAATCTCGGGGTTCATGCGTACGGAACTTGTGGGAACGGGCGTATTCAACATAGTTGACAAGCATAACATGGATATGGTACTGGCTGAGCAGGGTTTCCAGCAGACCGGCTGTACTTCCCAGGACTGCGCTGTTAAGATCGGCAAGGTGCTGAATGTGAAGGAAATTGTTGTCGGCTCGCTCAGCAAGCTGGTTGATATCTATTATATTGATATTAATTTAGTGGACGTTGAAACAGGAAGGATAATATACGCCGATAGGGAAAGGGCCATGACTCCGCTTGAGCTGGAGATTGCTATCAAGAAATTAGCGCGAAGACTGGTAAGGTATAATAAGTAACAAAGGAACCTTATTTCCTATTTTTAACATGCGGAGTTTTTTCTGGGATTTTTCTATCAACGAACGGATTCTTCTGTTCTCGGGGCCGGGGCCTATCTTCAACGCTTTCTTCAATTTTCGGATTGCGCTTCTGTACTTTCCTGCTCTAATCAATTCTATGCCTTTTCTTATTAAGCGTCTTTTCTTGTTCTGGTTCATTTCCTTCGTTTTCAGTTCTATTGCATAATCGATTTTATCCACTCCGGGAATTACTCCCCATTGAAAGGAAACGCTTATTCTGTGACTGGGTCCGAGGTATCGTACGGGCGCGAAGGAATAGTCAAGCTGGCTCATGGCTGTCCTGAACCCGATTCCCATGCTTATTGAATCGGTGTCGTAGTTCAGCTTAAATCCCAATCTTGCGAAAAACATGTTGTTGAAACAATATTCCGAGCCGATATTGACGCGCCAGTTGTTATAGCTTGGCTTATTGAGGTCAACGGCTAAAAACGCCCGGTGCATGTTAAGTTGAAGGAAATGCCATCCGATGCCCGCCTTGATATTGAAAGGCAGGACATCGGCGGTCTCCATGGAACCAAAACTGGTTACTGTGCCGATGTTTTGCAGAACCAGGCCCGCATTGATGTTTCTTCTTACGGTGGGTAACACGTACAGCACTCCCAGGTCGGTGGCGAGTGAATTCGAGAAGTAGGTATCAATTGTTTTTCTGAATATTTTAACGTTAATTCCCGCGGAAAGCCCGAAAATGATTTCAGGATAGGCATAACTTAACGTCAGGAGCATCTCGTTGGCTATAAAAGTGTCAACCGGGGAAAAAGAGTCTACGGTTTGTTCTAACTCGCCGTAATCCATGTATGTGATGCTTGCCCCAAAAAATCCGATCGGAGGCAGCGGATGAACGTATGCAATAAGGCCACAGCCGCTGTCAAGCAGCCACTTGTTGTAACTGCAGATGGTCGAAAAATTCTTTATCTGGGTGATTCCCGCGGGATTCCAGTGGATGGCGAGCGGGTCATCCGAGATTCCCGCAAAAGCATCGCCCAGGGCGGTGGTCCTGGCTCCCATCCCTATTTTAAGAAGGTCGGAACCGGACGTGCCGGCGCCCGGATTCAATTCGGCAAAAACCACCCCCGCTTTAAGCAGAAGAAGTATTATGATTAATAATCTTTTCAATTTATTTTTCACTGCTATCATCTCTTAATTATTACGATTTTCCTTCTATCGATAACCTCGTCACCGTTTCTGATAACGAGTATGTAAATGCCGCTTGCCACCGCATTGCCGGCGTTATTGACTCCGGCCCAGGTAACGCTGTCCCTGGCATCGCCGGAGTAGTTCTTCGGTTCATATTCCTTTACCAGCTCGCCGGCGAAAGTATACAGTTCAAGAATTATTTCCATGGTTTCACCGGTCCCCTTGATATCATACTCTATGGTTGTCGGGCCATTTGCCGGGTTAAACGGGTTGGGGTAATTCTGATGAGCCTGGGACCTCAATACCTTCTTTACC
>JAUXDE010000175.1 GCA_030618495.1 Clostridia bacterium | reverse complement strand
AGCGCTATCCAGAACGCATAACCTGAAGATACGAACCTCATGTTAACGCACATCGTGTTATGCATGAGCATGCCTACGACCCCTGCCATAATCCCGACAAGGATCCGGTGCTGCGGTTTGCTCCTGTCAACGTCCCATCTCAGTTTCCTCACGGAAACAGTAAACAACAGAAGTATTAACCACACGAATATGCTGTACCCGATAATCCCTTCATCGTACCATATTTCTATGTGCTCATTCTCGGGATGGTCCGTCTCCGTATTGTGTTTCCCTTCAATATGAAATATTTCCTCCTTGCGCACCTTCGGATAAGTTATCTTAAAAGTCCCTATACCGAGCCCGCGAACAGGATGCTTGTCTATCATTTGCTTGGTTGAAAGCCAGGTAAAAACCCTGAAACGCAATGAATTCATTCTCTTTGAAAGCAGGTACGCAACCCCGCCGGATGTAAAAACCATTATTACAGTGATAAATATTATTAAGAACCTGTTCCTTGTTTTCCTGTCAACAGGCGATATGAAAAACGAAGCGAATATGGCAAAAGCGCATACTCCCGCAGCCACGCCGACATAGGAAGCCTTGCTCCTGGTAAGCATTATATTTGTAAGTACAAAATAAAATGCGAGCAGGGGTATTTTTTTCTTTATCTTTAAATAGAAAAGAAACGCTATCCCGGCCAGCGTTAACAGGATGAAAGCAACTAAATTATTACCTATAAAGAATGAATATAAAAAAGCCCCTATACTCCCTAATTTATCATACGTGGATTTATGCGCAAACTGTGTGAAACAGTAGAATATCCCCAGGGCGGTTATGCCGGACATAGCAATGACTGCTTTCTTTGTTTCCTTTAAATCACTCAATTCAATGGAAGCCAGAACTATCGGGGCTATCAGCACCAGGTACGCGGAATAGAAGTTGGGATTGCCGAAAGTCGAAAATATCCTGTTCCCAAAAGCATTTTTCCATATAAAAGGGTCCATCCCGAAGTGCTGGATGTACCCGTAAAAAACGGATAACATTCCCGCAAGAATCATCCATAACAGCAGCCTTTTCGCTTTCAGGAAATCAGAGTATTCAAAGTAAATGACAAGAAACGTACCTATAAACAGTATTCTTCTTGTCAATTCTTCAAAACTTGTTGCCTTAAACGGCGAAAAAAAGACATGTGATACTATCCCGGAACAGAGGAAAACAAGCGCGGGCAGGATTATGAGGAGAGTATATCTTCCCGCGGGAATACGTCCCTGCTCAAGAATTTTCATAATCCAGGTAATAATAATAATCGTCGCGAAAATATGAAACATCGTTATCTTAATCTGGCAGGAATCATAGGTCTTCAAATAAAACGAGATTGAAACCATGAATGATGCTATAGGCAGGCCGTAACTGATTATTTTTTCATAAAATGACGATAATTTACTGTTCATAGTGTTTTTTCCTTAATTTTGAGATTATAATAAAATATTTCGTATTAGTCAATTATTATATAATACTATCATATATATTAAATTATTTATTTAAGGTCTAAAAACAAAGGTCATTAAAATAAATAAGGAAATCACAGTAAGAACAGCGCCTGCCGTGAAAGATAGAGGGGCATATCTGAACCTTATGGCATTCTCGCCCCTCCCCAGGTTTACTGACCTCATTAGGTAGTTTACCCTGCGCGCTTCTTCTCTCTT
>JAUXDE010000069.1 GCA_030618495.1 Clostridia bacterium | reverse complement strand
GACATAATTATGGGGACACGTACCTACTTACAATACTCTTTGAATAATTAGGTACGTGTCCCCATAATTTCCCCATAATTCATTTACTATACTTCCATTATTTCTTTTGTTTTAGCCTCAAGAAGTTTATCCGCATCATTTATATGATTATCCGTTAATTTCTGTACATCCTCAAGAGCCTGATGTATTAAATCCTCGGATAACTCCTTGCTGTTATTAAGAGCTTTTAACTCTTCATTCGCCTGCCTTCTTATATTCCTTAACTCAACCTTATGTTCCTCCTGCACTTTTTTTGCCGCGCCGGTGAACTCAACCCTTCTATCTTCAGTCAAAGGAGGCACCTCAAGCCTGATAATACTCCCGTCGTTAACAGGCGTTATTCCTAAATTGGATTTTAAAATAGCTTTTTCTATTGCTCCCGCGGAATTCTTATCAAAAGGCTTTACTTCAATAAACCTCGCTTCTTTAATGACCACATTGGCTACTTTGTTTATCCCAAGCGATGTGCCGTAATACTCAACTTCGACGCTATCAAGTATTGACGCGGAAGCTCTTCCTGTACGAATACTTGCAAACTCCTTTTTCATATTTTCTACAGCTTTAAGCATCGCCTGTTTTGTTTTTCCGATAATCTCCTTGTCCATAAACCTTTCCTCCTTGTCTTAACTGATAATCGTTCCCACTTTTTCTCCAAGAACAGCTCTTGTAATATTCCCTGGTTCCCACAAATCAAACACAACTATTGGAAGCTTATTGTCCATGCACAGGGATATTGCGGTTGTATCCATTATTTTGAGATTCTTATTTATTGCCTCAAGATAGGTGAGTTTATCAAACTTCTTTGCCTTTTTGTTCTTCATGGGGTCAGCGCTGTACACACCGTCAACTTTTGTTGCCTTGAGTATAATATCAGCATTGGTCTCCACCGCCCTTAAGGCTGCAGCCGTATCCGTTGTAAAATACGGGTTCCCGGTACCGCCGGCAAATATTACAACACGGCACTTTTCCAGGTGACGCACCGCTTTCCTGCGTATATACGGTTCTGCCAGTTTATGCATATCAATAGCTGTCTGAACACGGGTGTAAATGCCCTCTTTCTCCAGTACATCCTGGATGGCAAGAGCGTTAATTATGGTTGCAAGTATTCCCATGTGATCAGCAGTGACCCTGTCAATTACGAAAACATCCTTTTTTCCGCCTCTTGATTTTTTCATGGCCATACGGGCGCGCCAGATATTCCCTCCGCCTATTACAATGCCGAGTTGCACCTTCATGTCATAAACCGGCTTGATTTCCCTTGCAATCAACTTTACGGCCTCCGGTTCAATCCCGTATTTTTTCCCGCATAAAAGGGCCTCCCCGCTCATTTTCAAGAGCACCCTCTTGTATTTCGGAACTTTCATTTTACTCTTCCCCGATTTTAAATCGCTCAAAGCGCACGGCTTCAAGGCCGGCGCCTGTTTTTGTATTCACATCAGCAATTACTTTCTTAATGGTTGTATTGGAATCCTTGATAAATTCCTGTTCCATCAGGCACACCTGGCCGTAAAACTTCCTGAGCCTGCCGGCTGCAATCTGGTCAAGTATTTTTTCCGGTTTCCCCGAATCCTTTGCCTGCTGTTTGTATATTTCCTTCTCCTTCTGTATGATTTCATCAGGAATATCATTACTGCCTAACCATGAAGGGCTCATCGCTGCTATCTGCATCGTAATATCCTTCACAAGAGCAAGTGATTCCTCATTACCCCTGAATTCCTCTTTCTCAAACTTAACCTCGAGAAGAACACCCAGCTTGCTCCCGGGGTGTACGTATGAAACCACTAAACCACCGGACGACTGGACATCAAAACGTACGAACTTGTTAATCCTTATGTTTTCTCTTAACTTACCTATGCCTTCGGTTACTATGGTTTTTATATCTTCGCCAATCCCCTCCACGCTGACAACGTCCTTGGAAGCAATCAGTTTCCCGGTTATTTCATCAACCATGCCGGCAAAATCATCCGTTTTTGCGACGAAATCGGTTTCACAGCTCACTCCCACCATTATCCCGGATTTTCCTTCCCCGTTTATGCGTACACTCACCAGTCCATCCATGGTTGTTCTTGTTCCCTTCTTAATGGCTTGAGCCGCCCCTTTTTTCCTCAGTATTTCCTGGGCTTTTTCCATGTCGTTCTCAGCCTCAAGCAGGGACTGCTTGCACTCCATTATCCCACAGCCGGACTTTTCACGCAGTATTCTTACAGCATCCTTACTTACCTTCATCCGTTATAGCCTCCTTCTCTTCAGATTCCGTTTCTTCCTGTTTTTCGGTTTCCGCAACTTCGGCTTCCTTTTCCTTCCTGGATAATTCCACTCCTTCTATTATCGCATTAGCTATGATATTGGTTACAAGCTTGATAGCTCTTACCGCATCATCGTTACCGGGAATTATATAATCTATCTTGTCAGGATCACAATCGGTATCAACAAGGGCCACAACGGGAATTTCAAGTTTATTCGCTTCAGCAACGGCAATCGCTTCTTTCATTGGATCAATGATAAAAACCGCCCCTGGCAGAACCGACATATCCTTAATTCCAGCCAAACCCTTTTCAAGCCTTAATCTTTCCTTTTCTATTTTTAGTAGTTCTTTTTTCTTCAGCCCTGAGGAGTCCTCTTTTATGAGTTCCATTTTTTTCAGCTGGTTGACGCTGTTCTGAATCGTTGTAAAATTGGTCAACATACCACCCCACCAGCGTTCATTAATATACGGCATCCCGCACCTCTTGGCTTCAGCCGCTATGACCTCCTTTGCCTGCCTCTTCGTCCCAACGAATAACACTTTCTGGTTTCTTTTCGTAACCTCAGAAATAAATTTGTAAACATCCTTCACCTTTACAATCGTTTTCTGCAAATCCAGAATGTGAATACCGTTTCTGGCTCCAAAAATATACTTTGCCATTTTCGGATTCCATTTCATTGTCTGATGTCCAAAATGCACACCGGACTCTAACAACTGTTTCATTGTTACAATAGCCATTTTCTCTCACAAATCCCCTTTCGATGAACTTTTACTGGCGCTCTTTGACTGAACACCCGAGATAGGCCCGAGCTGTAATCCGGGAACAGCTTCATCCCGTTAACCGCTCAAGGCAAGTTCAGATTTATCTCTACTTTCTTTTCGCTATGCCTGCTTACCTTGCGTTCAACAACAGATAAGCCAGCACTCCCATTATTATCAACGTAACCAAAAACCACAGTACTTTCCTTCTAACCGCGACTATTTCAAACTTATCCTTTACCATTTTTATCTTTATTTTTCTATTAACCCGCGCCCTTCCAATAATTCCGGGACTGAATCTCGTATCAACAATAAAATCATTATCCTTCTGCCTTATTTTTTCCACAGTTGCAGTCAGTGGGATCACCATGTCCCTCTTCTTCCCGACCAGAAGACTTGAAAGGTACTGGGCAATATCCCTGCTGTCAGTAATGTTAGTCATAACTGTATCGTTTTCTTTCAACTTATCCACGTCTATGGAGTCACCTATCCCATCATCTTCAATCAGCTCCGTTTCCAGTACTATTTCCCTATTGTATTCATTATCGTTATTCTTCTTTTCAGCAACGGATATGCTTTCCTCCGTAAGTTCCCTGAACTGGTTAAGGCTAAGTTCTTCCGTTTTTAAAATCATTCGCACATCCCTGGTGGAAAGAGATCCGGAAACCACGGACCTCAAGAGCTCTATCAATTCATTTTCCTTCTTATCCCTGATTAACTGAAAAAAAGTTTGCTTAAAGTTCTTTCTAATCTGCCGGTTCAAATCCTGTTCAAATTTTATTGTTGTTTCCTGAAGGCTTCCTTTATGCAAGCGTAGGGCATACAGCTTTTTCTCGAAAATATGCCATTTTAAATCCAACTCGTTTTCATAAATAGCAGGATTATATGCCATGACCGCAGCCTGTCGGATAATAATGTCTTTGCGCAGATTGACAATTACCGTAAACAGTCCGTATGTGCTGATTTCTTCGCAAACAAATTTACTTTTTATAACCGTAATGTATTTTAGCGTGGATGCTATCGATTTAATTGCCTTTTGCAGGTTATCTCCGCTCTCACGCAGAGATAGCTTCGCCTGCTCCTCATCGCATCCTGTTTCCTCCACAATAATTTTTTCTTTAGATTTCATAAATATATGTGTCTATCGCTCTACTACGCATGAGGATGAGCCCTGTCGTATACTTTCTTCAACCTCTTTGTAGTCAAATGAGTATACACCTGGGTGGTTGACAGGTTAACATGCCCCAGCATTTCCTGTATCGCTCTTAAATCACAACCGGCGTTCAACAGGTGTGTCGCAAACGTATGCCTTAAAGTATGCGGAGTAACACGTTTTCTTATGCTCAGAAGCTTAATATACCTGGACAACAGGCGGCTGATACTCCTGGTAGAAATACGGGCTGCCTTGTAGTTCAGGAATAAAGCATGTTTCTCCCCCTGCGTTTCCCTGCGCTTCTCAAGATAGCGTTCCAGGCAGTTTAGAGCTTTTTCTCCGATCGGAACCAGTCGTTCTTTCTCTCCCTTGCCCATTACCTTTATTCCCCTACCAAGAAAATCAACGTTTCGGACATCCATGTTCACCAGTTCACTCACCCTGATACCGCAACTGTAAAGGACCTCAAGCGCAGCAGCATCCCTCAGTCCCATCAGGGTACTTCTGTCAGGTATTTCCAACAATTCCACAACTTCCTCAAGTTCCAGAAAAACAGGGATTCTTTCTTCCTGCTTCGGAGTAAACACATGGACAAGAGGGTTCTTGCCAACAACCTTTTCCTTTACCAGATACTTGAAAAATGAACGAAGGCTTGCCAGTTTCCTTGCAATTGTATTTTTTTTGTACCCCTTTTCCAGAAGAAATGCCAGGTATTCCCTTACGTGCTGGTGATTTGCTTTTTTAATACTTATCTTATTCCTGTCAATAAATCCGTTAAACTCCCTGATATCCGCGTTGTAACCAATTATCGTATTACCCGATACATTCCTCTCGTATTCCAGGTAAACAGTAAATTTTTGCAAGTACTTCTCTTTGTTTTTTTTCATGGTTTTTTTAAATAGGGACAGACACCTATTTATTTAGATTAATTATATTTTTCTATTTACTTACTTTTGATTAAATAGGTGTCTGTCCCTATTTAAAACCCCCCATTATTTTGCCAGCGATTTTATGTTCCTGCACTTCGGGAAACCGCTGCAAGCCATGAACCTGCCTCTCCTGCCGGTCCTGATTACCATTGGCTCTCCGCACTTCTCGCATACTTCTTCCGTTGGTTCAGGAGCAACCTTTTCATTCTCACCTTCTATCGACAACGTGCTTCTGCATTCAGGATACCCCGAACAGGCAAGGAACCTGCCGCGTCTTCCACTTTTAACCACCATGGGTTTACCGCACTTTTCACATGATTTATCGGTAGCTTCGGGTTTCACCTTCTCACCTTTCTCATCCAGGGGAAATGCATTCTTGCATTTCGGAAATCCCGAACACGCAAGAAATTTACCAAAACGCCCTTCCCTTACGACCATTGGCTCCCCGCATTTTTCACACACTTCGTCCGTCGGTACATCTTTAGGTTTCACATTTTTCATTTGCTTCCTCGCATTCCTTAATGTTTTCTCAAACGGTACATAAAAATCATTCAACACACTGGCGCACTTCTTGCTCCCCGCAGCGATTTCATCGAGCTCCTCCTCCATGCGAGCCGTAAAATCAATATTGATGATTACCGGAAAATGCTTGAGCATCATCCCGATAACGGTAATCCCTATTTCCGTGGGAATAAACTGCCTTTTCTTTACTATAACATACTTCCGTCTGACAAGAGTGTTTATAATGGGAGCATAAGTTGACGGCCTGCCTATCCCCTTGGCTTCAAGATTCTTAATCAGGCTTGCCCCGTTATACCGCGGCGGGGGTTCAGTAAAATGCTGTCCTCCGTCGACCTTGTTTAGCTCCAGTGTTTCCCCTTTTGCCAGAACAGGTATGCAATTCACCCTTTCGGCGCGCTGCTGAGTATATATCTTCATGAACCCCTGGAACTTGACTGTCTGCCCTGAAGCGCTTAACAAATAGTCCCCCGAACTTATATTAATTGTAACCGCATCAAACTTTGCAGATGCCATCTGGCTTGCCATGAAACGTTCCCATATCAGCCTGTAGAGTTTACCCTGGTCTCCGGTAAGATACTGTTCCATTTTCTCCGGGGTCCGGTCAACAGAAACCGGACGTATGGCTTCATGAGCCTCCTGGGCTGTCTTGCTTTTAGTCTTATAAATCCTGGAACTTGCGGGAAGATATGATTCACCAAGATTCTTTTCTATCCACCCGCCCGCTTCCTTGCGGGCGCTTACGGCAACGTTTAAAGAATCCGTCCTCATGTAAGTAATCATGCCGCTGGTATCCTTATCGAGCTTAACGCCCTCATAAAGGTGCTGGGCAATTCTCATCGTTTTTTCGGGGGAAAAACCTGCTTTCCAGTATGCCTCCTGCTGCAGGGTGGATGTTATGAAAGGCGGGAAAGGATTCCTGTTTTTCACTTTCTTGCTAATACTATTGACAGTATAGCCCTGTCCTTTCAAGTCATTAACAATCTTATCAGCTTCTTTCTTGCTCTTAATATCCAGTTTTTTATAAGCCACTCCCGCCCTAAACGCCAGGCGGGCGCTGAAAATATCATTATGGCCTTTCTTCTTCAGTTCGCAGTTAATGCTCCAGTATTCCTGCGGAACGAATTTACTGATTTCCTCTTCCCTGTCAACCAGTATACGCAGGGCAGCCGACTGCACCCTTCCTGCCGAAAGCCCCTTTCTTACCCTGCTTGAAAGCAGCGGGCTTATCTTATATCCCACAAGGCGGTCAAGAATACGTCTTGCCTGCTGGGCGTCCACCATGTTGTAATCAATACTCCTGGTATTTTTAAAAGATTCCAGGATTACTTCTTTTGTTATCTCGTGAAAAATAACTCTCTTTATTTTTTCCTTCGGAACTTTGCAGACGTCAACCAGGTGCCATCCTATTGCTTCCCCTTCCCTGTCTTCATCTGTCGCTATGTATATTTCTCTGGCTTTTTCCATTACTCCAATTAATTCACTTACAATTTTTTTCTTTTCCCTGATAATCTCATAGGTTGGCTTGAAATTATTCTTAATGTCAATCCCGAGTTTTTTCACGGGCAAATCAAGTACATGACCCATCGATGACTTGACGGTGTACTTTTTACCGAGAAACTTGCTTATCGTCCTTGCTTTTGCGGGTGATTCAACAATGACTAATGATGCTCCCATAGTAATCCTCTAGTTAAGATCTTCCTTTTTTTTCTTTAACGCACTATCATCCCCAAGGTATTCATTAATTACTCTTGAAAATATTTCTTCAATCTCATCCGGAGACAGCTTCAATTTAGATAAATACCTGTTTAATCCGTTTTTTTCAACATCAAATAACGCCAATTCATTAAAATATTTATCTTTTCTTATTTTCCAGGCCATGGTTTTCTCCAATTACCGATAGTATTACACTATAACTTCCTTACATACTTTTTACCCGGCACTTCCTTTATCCTGTCTTTCATTTCCAGGTCCATTAAAATAACGGAAACGTCCTTAACGGGCATCCCGGCATTCCTGCTGATAAAATCAATCTGAACCGGTTCAAATGACAGTAAACCGTAAACTTTTTCTTCCTCAGCCGTTAATCTTCCTTTTATCTTTGTTAAAACACCTGTCTTCTTTCTTAAGGCTACTACTTTTCCTAATGAGCTTATCTCCTCAATAACATCTTCATAATTCTCCACCATTTTTGCGCCCTGTTTTATCAGATAATGCGCCCCACTGGACTTCTCGGAGAATATACTTCCCGGAACGGCAAACACTTCTCTTCCCTGCTCCAAAGCCATATCAGCGGTAATCAAAGCGCCGCTTTTCGCCGGAGCTTCAATAACCACAGTGCCAAGGCTCAATCCGCTTATAATCCTGTTTCTTGCCGGGAAATTCCGTTTTTCAGGCCTTGTCGACAATGGGAACTCGGATATTACCGCGCCGCAACGCGTAATCCGTTCAAACAATTTCCTGTTCTCCGGCGGATAACAAACATCTATCCCTGAACCAAGCACGGCAATTGTCCTTCCACCGGAGTCAAGGGCGCTCTGATGAGCAATCGTATCAATCCCCCGGGCAAGCCCGCTCACTATTGTCACATTCCTGCTCGCCAGGTCAGCGCTTATCCTTTCAGCCGCCATTTTTCCATATGAAGTTGCCCTGCGGGTGCCAACGACACCGACAGCAAAAACATCTTCAGGAATTATATTGCCTTTTACGTACAGGATAAACGGAGAGTCATAAATGGATTTAAGGCTGGCAGGATAACTCTCATCGTAAATCGTTACAACAGCTATATCTTGCTTCCGAAGTTCCTCTATTTCCTTTTCAATATCTACCCTGTTGTCAAGTGAACTGATCTGAGCGGATAATTTCTGCCCGATACCCGGAACGTGTTTTAATTTATCTTCCCCTGCTTCGAGTATTCCCCTTGTTGAACCAAAATATTCAAGTAAATTTTTAAATCTTACGGCACCCAGGTCGCGCGCCAAGCTTAATTTCAATAAATCTCTTGTGTTTTCATCCATACTTAAATCATAAGAACCCGCGCCACAGGATAACCATATTATTACGGGTTAACATTACTTTCTGAGTAAAATGGAATCTCCAACTTTTATCGGGTCAAAACTGCTCACAATTAATGCAGTAGAATCATTTTCCCCGATATCCTCGGTAATTCTTAAGATACCGATTTTTCTTGCAACGCTGCCCTTTTCACGATAAATTGTATACAAAACATCCGGCTTTACGTCATCCTCTGAACCTATGTTTACGAAAACGATATTCCCCGAAACCTGCATTAGCAAACCCTTTTCTTTAAAACTTATAATACGGCCGTCATAATCAACATCTCCGGAAAAGAACACCTGCTTCTCGTATTTCTTTTCCATTTTTTCCTGTACTTCCTTCAGCTCTTCTGATTTTATTTCATCCTTTATTTTCGTTACACGTACGGGAACAATAACATTGTCTCCTTTATAAAGAACTGTCGGATCCTTTATGTACTTATTGTATTTCCAGATTTCCTCCCACCTGTCAGGATCGCTGTAATATTTCTCCGCAATGGTATAAAGGGTATCGTTTTTTTTCGCCCTGTAAATCTTGAATGTTACTTCCTCTTCAGGTGTTTTCTTTACCGGGACTTCCTTTTCTATCCCCTCTTCTTCTTCAAAACCAAACAGGTCATCATCATCAAATTCCGGGATATCAACTTTTTTAGTTGCTTTTTCCTTCTTTGACTTTTTCTTTACTTCCTTCTTTTTCTCCTTTTTTGCTTCTTTCTTCAA
>JAUXDE010000041.1 GCA_030618495.1 Clostridia bacterium | reverse complement strand
ACTTCTTGCCTGTAGAATTATCAAGCATTATTACAACTAAGCCGCCAATAATATTCACAAGACCAAAAATGAAAATGCTTTTCTGGACACCAAAAAGGGGAATCATTATAAAACCTGCTACAAGTGAACCGATTATTGCTCCAACGGTATTTACAGAATACATGTTTGCAGTTGATTTGCCTATTTTCTTTATACTGTTTACATATATTTTACCTACCAGCGGGAAAGCCCCGCCCATAAGCATTGCAGGTAATAGCATTATTAAAGAACAGGCAATAAACCTGATAATTATCCAGGTTAGCCAGTTATCCCCTGAATAGAAGCAGAACTTACTAACACTGCCAAATCCGAGCATTCCCAAAAAAACAACAAGGCCTATCATTGCCTCGAGCAAACCAAGGGTTGTAAGCAGATGCTTATTCCTATCAATAATTTTTGAAAAAAGGTAACTGCCGAGTGCAATACCTAACAAAACCGTGGAAAGCATAAGTGTAAAGGAATAGGTTAAACTACGCAGAGCATAAACCAGAATTCTTGACCATAATACTTCATAGGCAAGCGCACAGAATCCCGAAATAGCAAATACAAAAAGGATTATATTTCCAATCCACCGAGGATACTTTTCAGATATTACTTGTTCTGGCTTATAATTCTGTATGGCAGGAACCTTATCCTTGACTTTTACCCTTAGAACTATACCCGCTATAATAAGGTTTGTTACGCTTGCAAGAATAATTGTGTTGCCAATACCGATGTTTTCTATTAGTATAAAACCAGCAATTAAACTGCCTGCCATAGCTCCAAAAGTATTTACACTGTAAATCGTGCCCATATTTGAAGCAAGCCTGTTAGACTTCTTTATAAAATACTTACTTAAAACAGGTAACGTTCCCCCCATCAGTGTTGTAGGAATCATAAGGACAAGGAATGATGTTAAAAACCTAATTATTGAGAAAACATAATTATTATTTACTGAATGAAAAACAACATATATGTTCCCTAATACATTAAAGAAATAGGGGACCAGCAAGGCAGTTATTCCTATACCCGCTTCAAGAATCCCGAACATCTTCAAAGGCCTGTCGTATTTATCTATAATTTTCCCAAAAAGATAGGAACCGAGTGCAAGACCTGCCATGTATGCAGCAAGAACGGTACTTACTGCATATACCGTAGTGCCAAAGACATGGCTGAGCAAACGGGTCCAGACAACTTCATGGATCAGGCCGCATGCACCGGATAAAAAGAATAATACCAGAATTAATTTACTCATTTTCTAGTCGGTATCCTGCCCAAACAGAATTTCTGATTGCATTTTGATAGATTATACCCTATTTTCCTTTATTTGTCCAAATAAATATCAGTAAACTTGCCTTTCTACTACTGCCAAAATCTGCACGAGTTATTAGTAAATTCAAGCAATATTTTGATTTGGATATAAATATTGACCATTTATTGACCAAGTGCTGCTAAAAGTACATGAAAATACGTGAAAGTACCTGAAAGTATGGAATAGTTTTATTGTCGGCGGGAGTGCTTCACGACGATATACTCATCGCCTTTCAAGACCGGTGACTTACCATCGCATAGTCCCAAATATCTTTTATTGTATTTAGAGGTATTACGGTAATCCTGGCATTAAGCTTATACATTTGTTTCCCCGGATAAATAACCCAGAGATGAGAAAGTTTCAAGTCATTAATCGCCGAATGCATTGAACGTGTTATTCTTGGAGCATCTGAATATTTAAACTCAACTCCCCAGTTCTGTCCTTTATCCTGCCAAAACAGGTCCAGTTCGGCGCCAGTGTGAGTATTCCAGAAAAATAATTCTTCCTTTTTCTTTTGAAGAGACTTCGCAACACATTCAAGCGCAAACCCTTCCCAGGAAGCTCCCACTTTATTATGAACAATCAACTGGTTAATATCCTCCAGTGACACGAGCGAATGAAAAACACCCGAATCAGTTAGATATATTTTAGGACTCTTCACCAGCCGTTTACCTATATTTACATACCATGGCTGGAGTATTCTTACCATAAATGTCTTTTCAAGTATATCAATATACTTCCTTACAGTCATATCTGAAACACCAAAGGACCTTGCAATCTCTGAATAATTAAGGATGGTTCCATGATAATGGCTTAACATTATCCAAAATTTTCTAAGCGTGCCGGAAGGTATGGTTATACCTAATTGTGGAATATCTCTTTCAAGGAACGTGCTGATATAATTTGAAAGCCACAAAAAACTTTCTTTGTTATTACGCGCGGTGAATGAGCGTGGAAACCCACCCCTCAACCACAATTTTTTAATATTTGAACCTCCGGCATCCGGGATAGAAAATCCTCCAAGATAATAATACCCTATCCTCCCTGCTAATGACTCTGAACTTTGCTTTATCAAAACTCCTGAAGCACTACCCAGAATAAGATACCTCTGCTTTTGATTATTATCCACAAGATAACGCATAACTGAAAACAAATCCGGCAGGCGTTGTATTTCGTCAATAACTATCAAACCAGTCAAATCTTCCAATGCAAGTTGTGGATTTTCAAGAAGAGCAATATCCCTTGGATTCTCCAGATCAAAATAATGATTATATTTTATTTGTTTTGCCAGAAATGTCTTGCCCGATTGCCGTGGCCCAAAAATAGCTGTTACCGGAAACACTTTTAATAATTCCTCGATTTTTTTAATGTCATGGTTTCTACTAATAATTGTTCTCATGATTAGTATTGTATATTATTACCCATGAAATGTCAAGCGTATAGTATGATATTTCCGGGAACAGGAAGGGACGGGGAAACTCCTCATATTATAAATTTGTCAATAGAATTTTGAAGAAAGATTTATATTTATTAGCTTATATATCAATTATAAGTGATAATAAGGAATTTCTTTATTTTTACTTATGACCATATATGATAATATGACATTCTCTTATTATCACTTATTCCAGATATAGCAAAAAACAATGAGTGTCTTAAGGATTTCAAAATATTGACCATTTATTGACCAAACACTGCTGAAAGTACGGAATAGTTTTATTGTCGGTGGGATTGCTTCACGACGATATACTCATCGCCTTTCAAGACCGGTGACTTACCATTAGCACCACGGACATTTCTCGTTCACTTCGTTCACGATGTCACCTTCCCCTCCAATGAATTTGCAATTATAACAATATGCGGGAATAAAATCAATATGAATGAAGATTTCAAGTAGTGATTCTCATTGAGATTGAAGTGAGAACGACCGTATACACAGAATATTTATCACACTTTTAGGATACTTTCTTTTTCTTCTTATTCAATTCCTGCCTTAAACGTTCGTCCAGGTATACCTTGATAAGTGACTGGTAAGGGACATTATTCCTGTTCGCAAGATATTTCAATTCCTCAATCATATAAAGGGGGAACCTTATTGGTATTGATTTTGTAGTGGGTTTCAGATTGGGGAAAATAACCCTACCAGATTTTTTCCAATTAATATATTCAGTTGAATCATGAGTAGACCAGAATTCAAACTCTTCATCTTCATTTTTGAAATTAGGTATCTTTTTTAGTTTTTTCATGGTATATTTTCCTTTCCTTCTTATTCATATCCCTTACGGATATTACTCTCACTTTATTTCTGCGAATAGTATAAACCACAAACAACAACCTTCCTGCATTAGTGATTCCCATTATAAAATATCTTTCTTCATTATAGGAATGTTTTGTATCTAAAGCAATTAATGCTTCATTGAAAAATGCTTCTTCACATTCATTTGAAGTAACGTTATGTTTTTTAAGGTTTTTTTCTGTATTATGTTTGTCCCATTCAAAATCTTCAGTATCGAGTTGTTTTATGTTCATATTATTGTATATACCATATTATACATTATCTATTCAAATATGTCAAGACGATTTTAAAATCATATTTAGAATAGACATCCCCCCCCCGATCAATACAATACTACAAAATATTGACCATTTATTGACCAAACGCTGCTAAAAGTCCGGGAAACCATGGGAAAGTACGGAATGGATTTATTGTCGGTGGGAGTTCATCATTGGAATTCAAGTATCTTGTTATATTTCAGGCTCTTAAGCGCCGTCCAGCCGGGCCATGTCCCGGGAATGATTACTCAAGCGTTTTCAGTATTCCCGTGATTTCCTTTTTTATCTCTTTTATCAGTGAGATCGCCGCGCTGTCTTTTTCAAACAATTCCGATTGCTTATCTATTTTTTTGTTATGTTCCTTCAATTTTATTTTTGCCCCGGCTATACTGAACCTGCGTTCATAAAGCAGGGATTTTATCGTAGCAATCAATTCAATATCCTTATGCAGGTACCTTCTTTGCCCGCTCTCTCTTCTTACGGGCCTTAGCAACTTGAATTCAGATTCCCAGTACCTTAATACGAAAGGCTTAATGCCGGTTAACCTGGAAACTTCGCCGATCGTGAAATATTTCTTGTCAGGTATATTAATCGTATTCATGAATTTTATTCTTATCAGCCAGTATGTTTTTTGCCGACTTGAATTTTATTGTAGCTTTTTCCTTGATATGGATTTGCTTGCCCGTGCGGGGATTCACCCCTTTGCGCGCTTTCCTGTTCCTTACAACAAAAGACCCAAAACCGGAAATCGTTACTCTTTTGTTGTTTGCGAGAGCCTGCTTGATGACTGAAATGAATTCATTAACGGCATCAGCCGCCTCTTTCTTGGCGCAGGTCACACGCGAAACTTTATCAATTATATCGTTCTTATTCATTATGTCCTAATACTCAGATTTTGATTCCCTGGTCATTAGTTCTTTTTCAGCTTTCAATGGGTTCTTATTACAAAACAGTATTTGATAAACCTGTTCGGTTATGGGCATCTTTATGTTGTGTTTTTTTGCGTACTCTCTTACAGCTTTCGTGGTGGAAATTCCTTCAACCACCATCTTGATTTCGGATAGTGCCTGCTTGACCGTTTTCCCCTGCCCTATTTTTTCTCCAAAATTGCGATTACGGCTATTTTTGCTGATACAGGTGACAATGAGGTCTCCGATACCCGAAAGCCCCGCAAACGTTGCGCTTTTTGCTCCAAGAGTTTTTCCAAGTTTCATTATCTCAAAAGAGCCTCTTGTAATCAATGCGGCTTTTGTGTTGTCCCCTGTTTTAATAGCGTCCCCGATTCCAACGGCAATTGCAATGATATTTTTTAAAGCGCCCCCTATTTCTACGCCTGTCATGTCATTGCTGGTATACACCCTGAAATAAGGCGTAGTAAATACTTCCTGTACGGTCCCGGCCAGCGCCGGGCTTTTTGATGCCGCAACTATAGTAGTAGCAAGTTTCCTGCTTAGCTCTTCCGCATGAGACGGCCCGGAAAGAACAACAATTCTTTTTCCAAGGTTTGCGGGAAGTTCCTGTTTCAATACTTCCGACAGGCGCATTGACGTTTTTATTTCAATACCCTTGGAAACATTTACGATAATTGTACTGCTGGGGAATGAAACCGCTGAAAGCATATTTGCCGTTTTCCTTGTTTTCTGCGAAGGGACTGCAAATACAATCATATCGACGTTTTCTACGGCACCATAAATATCGTTGGTTATGTTTATTTTTCGCGGTATTTTCAGTCCGGGCAGGACCTGCAATTTCCTGCTGCTGCTAAGGTATGATGCCTGTTTTCTGTCAAACTCCCACAGGTTAACGCTATATTTCTTTTCACAAAGAAGGGCTGCAAGGGTTGCGCCCCAGCTGCCCGCGCCAAGAACCGCAATATTTTTAATCATCAGCTGTTTCCCCGGGTTTGTTTCCCAGTACTTTCTTTTGATACTCATTAATCTGTTTCACGCCGGAAGTCACATATGAAAAAAGTGAAATACCGATAAGAAAAGGCGTAATAAGCAAAAGCGAGGGTATCATGTAATTTAATGGTTTTAATGGGGCAAGATTAAGGTTCTCAATTATAATGAATGTTATAAGTAGCATTAAGAGCCCTGATGCCACCTTGCCGTACTTGTCGGGTTCGACCCGTATTTCCCTTATTATGTAGCGAAAAGACATCCAGCAGGCCGCCAGTATCAATTCTTTGCCAAAAACAATGAGGAAAAACCACATTGGTATTCTGCCAATGATTGCAAGGGTATTAAATGTCAATAAAAGAAGGCATTTGTCGGAAAAAGGGTCGAGGAATTTTCCTAATTTTGATTCTTGGTGATATTTTCTCGCAATAAAGCCGTCAACGCCGTCAGAAATGACGGCAAGCGAAAACAGTATAAACACCTGGGTATGCATGCCTTTTAATAAAAAGTGTATGATTACCGGGGTTGCGAGTATCCTGAACAAAGACAGGTAATTAGGGATTGTCATTATTGACATTTTTTCTTTCTCCGTCCTTTTACGATGAATGGCTCCAGTTTCCCGGCCAATGCAGTGTTAAGTTCCGCTTTCAGAATAACGTTGTTATCTTTATAGGCGGTTTTAAGTATTTTGCAGTTCTTGTATATTGAACTTACTATGTCGTTTCTGCTCTGCGGGATTTCCAGGTTATAGGTTTTAACTTCTTTTTTCAGTACACGCGTTATTGCTTTAAACAGTTCATCAAATCCATATTTGTCAGTTGCGGAAATCAATACAACTTTTGACTTTTTCCTTCTTTGCTTTCTAAGGTTTTCAAGATACAACTCATCCTTAATTAAATCTACCTTATTAAATGTAAAAATCACCGGTTTGTCAAGAATATTTAATTCTTCAAGTACTTTTTCGACGCTTAAAATATCTTTTTCATACTGTTGGTGAGAAACGTCGACTACGTGAATAAGAATATCGGAATACACGATTTCCTCAAGCGTTGCCCTGAATGCCGCAATGAGTTGATGGGGAAGTTTATTTATCAATCCAACAGTGTCAATAAACAAAGCCTTCCTGTCGCCGGGAAGGGAAACCCTTCTCGTGGTGGGGTCAAGTGTTGCAAACAGTTTGTCTTCAACAAAAACATCAGAGTTGCATATATTATTCAGCAGAGTTGATTTGCCTGCATTCGTGTACCCGATGAGGGCAATCACAGGCAGGAAGTTTTCCTGTCTCTTCCGGCGCTGTTGTTGCCGGTGTTCCCTTATTTCTTCGATTCCATTTTTAAGCAAGTGTATCCTGTCGTGTATTTTTCTACGGTCATATTCAAGTTTTTTTTCACCGGGCCCCCTCACTCCTATGCCTCCTACCTGCTGTGAAAAAGTCACCCCCCTGCCGGTTAACCTTGGCAGGAGATAATCAAGCTGCGCGAGTTCAACCTGCAATATGCCCTCTCTTGTCCTTGCCCTGCTTGCGAAGATATCGAGGATAAGATTGGTCCTGTCAATTACTTTAACTTCAATGATTTCTTCAAGGTTCCTTTGCTGTGAAGGTGAAAGGTTGTCATCAAAAATAACAGTCGTTATTTCATGTTTTTTGCATATCTCGCCTATTTCCGCCGCCTTACCCTTTCCTATGAAACAACCCGGATTGATTGAAGTTCTTCTTGCGATATACTGCCCGATTATTTCCGCATTAACTGTTTTTGAAAGTGATTCGAGTTCTTCCATGCTCTCGATGGTAGTAAGGTTGCCTTTTTTACCCGTATCAACCCCAACGAGAAAAACCTTTTCCTTTTCATTGTTTTTTATTTTCTTTAATGTATACATGATCTATTGACACACCTTCCTGCTTAGCTGAGCTGAATCACCGTTAATCCATTGTATACGGCTGTCCTTATTCCACCATGTCATCTGCCTCTTGGAATAGCGCCTTGTATCTCTCTTTACAAGTTCTACAAGAGTCGCATAGTCGTACTTGTTTTCAAGGTATTCTACTACGTGTTTATAGCCGATCGACTGCATTGAATGCAAGTTCTTGCCGTAACCCATTCTAATGAGGCGTTTCACTTCGTTAACAAACCCCCTCTTAAACATCCGGTCAACCCGGTCATTGATACGCCCGTAAAGTACTGCGCGTTCCCGGGAAAGCCCGAACATCCTGAACCTGTAGCCCGGTTTTTCCATCCTCTTATGCCATTCGGAAAACGGGATACCCGATGCCTTGTAAACCTCCAGGGCGCGTATTATCCTTCTTAAATTATTATGATGAATATTTTCCGCCGCGACCGCGTCAACTTTTTTTAACATACTATGCAGGCGCGGGTTGCCATGCTTTTTTGCAAGCGATTCCAATTCCCTTCTTATTTTTTTATTCTCAGGTGGACTTTCGCAGAGCCCGTCCGTTAAAGTCCTTATGTAAAGTCCTGTCCCGCCGACTACGATCGGGACTTTTTTTTTGTTTAATATTCTATCAATAACCCTTTCAGCCTTACGCTTGAACTTCCCCGCGCTGAAATCCTCATCCGGGTTGATGATGCTTATAAAATGATGCGGAACAGCTTTCCTTTGGGAACAGGGTGGCTTTGCCGTTCCAATATTCATGTGTTTATATACCTGCATCGAATCAGCGGAGATTATTTCACCGTTCAACTTTTTGGCAAGTGACAAGGAAAATTCTGATTTTCCCGAAGCAGTAGGTCCGAGAATTATGATTATTGAGTTATTCATAAGGGTTACTTACGCTTAAACCTTTTTTCAAGCTCATCGGTACTCATTTTAATCATCGTAGGCCTGCCGTGAGGACATGAATAAGGTATACTGCATTTGTTTAACCCTTTTATGAGCTCCTCCATTTCTTCCCTACTCAAATTATCGCCTGCCTTGACGGAAGCCCTGCACGCCATGATTTTGAAAATACCGTCAGTGAGCTCATCAATCCCGGAACTCGAACCTACCTGTCCTTTTGATTCTGAAATAAGGTCAAGCATATCGGATAATAACTGTTTATAATCAATCCTATCGCCAAACATTGCGGGAATTGCATTAATGATATAGGAATTTTCTCCAAATTCGGAAATCTCAAATCCCATTTTTGAAAAGAATTGAATATTGTCCTTCAGTATTATTGCGTTTCCGGAAGGAAGTTCAAGGTTCATTGGAATCAGCAGCGACTGGGAAGATATATTATTTCCCCCGTAAAGGCTCTTGAATATCTCGTAATTGATGCGTTCCCATGCTGCGTGCTGGTCTATAATAAACATACCGTCGCTTCCCTGCGCTATTATGTAAGTGTTGTTTATCTGCGCCAGGGGCTGCATGGTATCGGTAAGAGTTTTTTCAAATTCTTCCTTTTCTTTACGATAATCGAACTTTTCCTGTTTTAAGAGGTCCCTCCTTGCGGGCGACCTGTAGGATGATTTGTTCCTGGTGATGTAATCGCTTATTGCCTCTTTTATTCTTCCATCCCTTGCAATGTCCGGTTTTTCATAAGCCGGGGATGCCTGGATCTCAGGTATTACTTCTTGCTGCCTTAAGAATTTTTGAAGCGTTTCAACGACGAATGTGTGCATTGCATTCTCGTTCGTAAAGCGGATTTCCCTTTTTGTGGGATGGATGTTTACATCTATAAACTCGGGTTTTATTTCAATGAACAGAAATACGCCTGCATACCTTTTGTTTGCAAGCAGGGAACCGTATCCTTTCATTACAGCATGCCCCAACAACCTGCTTCTGATTGACCTCTTATTAATAAAAAAGAACTGGTACTTATTGTTGGGATAGTTCAATGCCGGTTTTGTTATAAATCCAGAAAGTTTGATGAAATTGTTTTCTGAATGAACAGGCACGAGATTGTCCGCTACTCTACTGCCGAACAAAGAGGCGATTCTCTGCAGGGGAGTTTGGTTTTTTGGAAGGGGGCCGAGTATTTTGCGGCCGTCTTCCTTCAGTTCAATGTTTATTTCAGGGCACGATAAGGCTATTTGCTGAACAAGATTCGTAATGTGCAGTGTTTCGGTTGCATTTGATTTCAAGAATTTCAACCTTGCCGGAGTATTAAAGAAAAGGTCCTCGATAATCATGGTTGTCCCGGCAGCGCATCCCGTTTTCTGTAGTTCGGGATTCCTGTCACCCGACATTTTCACGGCAAAGCCGGTATTTCTGTTCTTTGGCCTTGTGATCATCCCGAATTTGGAAACGGACGCTATTGAAGGCAGCGCTTCTCCGCGGAAACCGAGGCTGTTAATCTTTGAAAGGTCTTCAAGGCAGGTTATCTTACTTGTGGCATGGCGCTGCATGGCGGTCAAGACATCTTCTTCTTCTATGCCGATGCCATTATCCGAAACCCTGATATGTTTTGTGCCCCCCTTTTTTATTTCAACACTGATGTGACTGGCGCCCGCATCAAGGGAGTTTTCAAGCAGTTCCTTGACAACCGAAGCCGGCCTTTCTATCACTTCACCGGCTGATATCTTGTTTATAACATCATCGCTTAAAAGTTTAATTGCAGGCATATTTCTATTAATACGGAAAAACTCTTTAGTTTTTTACTTTTATCGCCTGGCCTTCTTTTTCATCGGATTTATGCATAAATCGTAATAACTACACTTCTTTGTACAAACATGTTTTTCACCCAGCAAAATGTTTGTCTCACAAATATCGGCATCATCCGCTATTTTCTTTATTTTTTTCTTTAGTTGCTGGGGAAGATTATAGAAATCAATTGCAATAAGATAAGTTACGTTTTTCCCCTCAACGCGCACTACTTTTCCGGTAATATTTTCCAGGTTTACACTGCCGAGGTCAAGATTAAGGGTGATCATTGAATTCACGGGAACCTTGTCGAATGTTACAATAGCTATTCCCCCGGCGCTTAAATTGTACATTATTGCAGGCATGACATTCTTATTCTTCGATTTCGGATGAGCCACCGCAATGACAACTTCTTTTACTATTGTGATTGTAGGAAACCTGAAATGCACTCTCCGTTCAGGATCTTTCTTCTTACTCTTTTTTTTAGGCATATTGAATACCTCCTCTTGAATAATTTTATTTCCTGCTTTTCTTCTTCACGCTATTCTTCAGTTCGTTAAGCTTGTTTAGCGCCTCTAAAGGCGTCATGTTTTCAGGTTCAATGTTTTCAAGTTCACTAAAGACAGGGTCATGTTCATAAAACAGGTTTAATTGTTTTACGCCGTCCTTTGACCCTGCAAGTTTCGGTATTCCGTCTTCCCTGTAGGAATTATCCTGAAGGTTATCAAGTATTTCCTCAGCCCTGCGAATGACCGTTTTCGGAAGGCCTGCGAGTTTTGCAACGTGGATACCATAACTCTTGTCAGCGCTCCCCTGGACCAGCTTCCTTAAAAAGACTATGTTATCGTTCCATTCCTTTACAGAAAAGTTATAATTCTTTATTCTCATAATAGTGCGGGAAAGGTCTGTAAGCTCAAAATAATGTGTCGCAAAAAGCGTCCTGGGCCCTGCTTCAGGGAACCTGCTGCCGGTCAGGTACTCAATAACGGCCCATGCAATACTGATTCCGTCAAAAGTGGAGGTGCCCCTGCCCACCTCATCAAGAATCAGCAGGCTTTTTTCTGTGGTATTGTTCAATATATTTGCAACTTCCATCATTTCCACCATAAAAGTCGACTCACCTCTTGATATGTTATCAACGGTGCCTATGCGGGTAAATATACGCTCAGAAACACCTATAACGGCTTCTTCGGCAGGCACGTAACTTCCCATTTGCGCCAATAACACACTTATTGCAACCTGTCTTATATAAGTAGATTTCCCCGCCATGTTGGGGCCGGTTATTATTAATACCTGGTTTTCATTCTCATCAAGCAATGTATCATTGGGCACAAAATCACCGCCAGAAAGCATGTTTTCCACCACGGGATGACGGCCTTCTTTTATTTGAATAATATCACCGTCATTAACTTCAGGCCTGATATAGTTGTTGATTGCGGCGGTTTCTGCAAGCGCGCACAGGACATCGAGTTCGCTTACAGCTTTTGATGTTTCCTGTATAATACTTGTTTCTTTCATGATTTCAGAACGTATGTTCTGGAATATTTCGTACTCGAGTTGTTTTTTCTTTTCCTCCGCTCCCAAAATCAGGGATTCCTGTTCTTTCAATTCGGGAGTTATAAATCTCTCGGAGTTTACAAGCGTCTGCTTGCGGATGTAATCATCAGGAACTTGTTTCAGTTTGGTTCTAGTTAATTCAATATAGTATCCGAAAACGTTTGTATAACCGACTTTCAGGGAATTAATACCTGTTCTTTTTCGTTCTTGTTCCTGAAGCCTGGTTATCCATTCTTTACCGCCTGTCGTTGATTGGTATAACTTGTTAAGCTCCGGATTATATTCAGGTTTAATTATGCCGCCTTCAGTAATGGTCACAGGGGGTTCCGGGACAATGGATGTTTCTATAAGTTTCACGAGCGATTCAAGCGACCCCATTTTTTCAATCAGTCCTGAAACCGGCGATTTTTCCCTCAATTCATCCTTGATTTCTCTCACTACACTGAAGGAACGCGATAAACTGTTTAAATCCCTGGCATTTGCGGTTCCGCAGTTCAACCTGCCTGCCAGCCTTTCCATGTCAAAAATGTTTTTTAAAAGACTTCTTATTTTTTCCCTTCTTATTGAATCCTGGAAGAAGAAAGTCACTTTGTCCTGCCTGTCCTTTATCTCCTTTATTTTAACAAAGGGATGCAGTATTGTCCGGCGCATCATGCGGGCTCCGGGGGAAGTTACCGTAAGGTCAATAATTCCAAGTAGGCTCCCCTTCCTTGAGCCGTCATTAAGATTTGAGATTAGTTCAAGGTTGCGTATGGTTGTTTCATCAAGTATCATGCGGTCTGCAGTCATAAAAAGTTTTGGCGGCTGGAGGTGAGGCAGGGAACTTTTCTGTGTTTCCTTCATGTAAGTTAAAATCGCTCCTGCCGCGCTAACGGCAGCAGTGTTTTTTTCAAACCCGAGCCCCTTTAATGATTTCAACTGAAAATGCTCTTTAAGAACGGTATTTGCGTTTTCATGAACGAAATGCCAGTCATCGCAGTAATTGAACGGCAGGTTGAGTTTCTTTAACAATCCTGTCAGCTGATTGTCCGACTCCGCTGAATTTGACAGAAGAACTTCAGCAACGGAAAGACGCGCAAGTTCTGATTCAAGGTTATTCAAGGCATTGGCGGAATTAAATTCGGTTGCCAGAAAATCCCCTGTTGACATGTCGGCGCATGCCATGCCCAGTACGGGAGACTTGTCATCGGACTTATATACAGCGGCAAGGAAGTTGTTTTGTTTTGCATCAAGGATATTTTCTTCAAGGACAGTCCCCGGAGTTATAATCCTTACAACCTCACGTTTTACAATATTTTTTGATGTCTTCGGATCCCCGGTCTGCTCACAAATGGCAACTTTTTGACCGGCCTTAATAAGACGCGAAATATACTTTCCTGATGAATGGTAAGGAATCCCGCACATGGGGACTTTATGCCTGGAAGTCAGGGTGATTTCCAGAATCTTTGAGCTTTTTTTTGCATCGTCCCCGAACATCTCATAAAAATCACCCAACCTGAAAAAGAGAATGGTATCATTGAGGTCCTTTTTTATATGCTGGTATTGGGACATTAAGGGCGTGAGTTCGGGCAAAGGAAACTCCTGTTAAACAAAGATGATGTAGTGTTACTTACACTATAATTCCCTGACATCTTTTTCGTATGCTTCCTTGAATTCCTCGAGTTCCTCGATTTTCTTTTCTTTCTCTACCAGTTCCTTCCTGAGTTTTTTGTTAGAGAAATAACTGACCAGCCCCGTGAACACGGCGCCCAAAAGAACTGAGCCAAGAATGAAGATTGTCAGGGATGTGCTTTGTGTTTGCAGTCCAAAGAATTTTAATTGCACTGAATCCTGATTGGAAGCAAGGATTGTCAGGAGAAACATCACCAGAATGATTAAAATTATTTTTATTTCATTCATATTATTTTTAATAATTTTTATTTA
>JAUXDE010000049.1 GCA_030618495.1 Clostridia bacterium | reverse complement strand
GGGCTGTCGTTTTTTGTCCATCGTCGGCGTCACTCATCGTTCACATACGTACAGTATTCTCACTCTTCGTTCCTTGACGCTGAAGCAAAATACTTCCAGCATATGTAAAGATATGTTAGACTCACCACACCAGTAAAGGAGAAGAAATTATGCAAAAAGATAAACCGTTGATTTTGATTGTTGATGACAGCGAACAGAACAGGGAAATACTCATGGCATACCTTGAAAAGGAAAACTACAGGATTGAATTTGCCTGTGACGGTATTGAGGCCCTTGACAAAGTAAAAAACAATCCTCCCGACCTGATACTACTTGACATAATGATGCCCGGCATGGATGGATTCGAAGTCTGTTCAACCCTGAAAGAAAACAGGGAAACGCGGCTCATCCCCGTTGTTATGGTAACCGCCCTGAATGAAAAGAAGGATAGAATAAGAGGAATTGAAGTTGGTTCAGATGATTTTGTAAGTTCCCCCTTTGATAAGGAAGAACTCCTGGCAAGATTAAGGTCACTTCTCAAGATGAAGCAGTTCAGCGACCAGCTGGACGATGCTGAACAAGTCATAATAGCCCTGGCAAGAGCAGTTGAGGCAAAGGACGCATACACAAAAGGCCACGTGGACAGGGTCGCGGCATTCGCCTCAAGCCTTGCAAAGGAAGCGGGCCTTCCCGAAGATGAACAGCAAACCCTCTACATGGGAGGAATACTGCATGATATCGGCAAAATAGGAGTATCCGATTCCATACTGAACAAACCGGGCAGGCTCACGGACGAAGAATTTGATAAAATCAGGCAGCATCCCGTTATCGGGGAAAAAATATGCAAACCTCTTAATTCAATAAGCCCGTTGATACCCATCATAAAACATCATCATGAAAAACTTGACGGTTCCGGTTACCCTGACGGGCTCAGTGGAGAAGAAGTCCCGGTACCGGCAAGAATAATGGCCATTGTTGACGTTTACGACGCATTAACATCCGACAGGCCCTACCGTAAGGGCATGGATAAGGAAAAGGCTCTGGGTATCCTGAAAGAAGAATCGGACAAAGGCTGGTGGGATAAGAACCTGCTGGCAAAGTTTGCAAAACAGCTGTGAAAAGACAGTCGCGCATTATAAAACCAGGTGAACTTTAATTCGATACTTCTTTGAATTTCTTTGTCAGGGCAGGTACAACCTGGAAAAGGTCTCCAACGATTCCATAAGAAGCAATCTGGAAGATAGGCGCCTGCGGGTCTTTGTTTATCGCGATAATAACATCCGATGTCCTCATCCCTACCTGGTGCTGTATTGCCCCCGATATGCCGCAGGCAAAATATATTTTAGGAGCAACCGTCTTTCCCGTCTGTCCGACCTGGTGGGAATAGGGTATCCATCCTGCGTCAACCGCAGCCCTTGAGGACCCGACGGCTCCCCCGAGCGCATCGGCAAGTTCGCGTATTATTTTAAAGTTCTCGGGCGCTTTCAACCCCCTGCCCCCTGAAACGATGATTTCGGCATCCTGCAGGTTTACATGTATCGTCGTATCCTTGACCACATTCACGATTTCCGTCATTATGTCCCTTCTAATAAACCGGACATCTTCATCAATAATCTCACCCTTTCTTGAAGGTTCCTCCGCCAATTTCTTCATAACCCTCGGGCGGACAGTAGCCATCTGCGGCCTGTAATCAGGGCATATAATTGTAGCCATAATATTTCCGCCGAAAGCCGGGCGGGTCTGGAGAAGAAGCTTTTTTTCATCATCTATATCAAGCCCCGTGCAGTCAGCCGTTAAGCCGGTGGGAAGCATTACGGCAAGTCTCGGCAGGAGTGAACGGCCTATGGTCGTTGCCCCGCCAAGAAGTATCGACGGTTTGTGCCTCTGGATAAGGCTGAAAAGCGCCTTTGAATACGACGAATCCTGGTATTCCTTAAGCATCGGATTATCGACCACGTAAACCTTATCCGCCCCGTAACATATGAGCTTCTCCGCTTCTTTTCTTATGTCAGCTCCGACAAGAACCGCTGAGAGTTCTTCCCCGAGTTTATCCGCCAGTTTCCTGCCCTCTCCCAGTAACTCGTATGAAACCGAATCTATCTCACCGTTTTTTTGTTCAGCAAAAACCCACACACCCCTGTAATCCTCTTTATTTACTACCTTGATTTCTTTCTTTTCAATAACAATGGCATTAGATTTACATGCACTTATACAGGCGCTGCAAAGGTTGCATTTTTCCAGTTCAATAGCAGCCTTTTTATTCTCAACCTTAATGGCGTCAAGGGGACAGGCTGACATGCAGAATTTACAACCATTACATTTATCAGTAATTACTTTTATACTCATACTATTTTATTCTCTCTTAATTCCTCAAAAAGTTTATTAACCGTTTTATCCGTATCCCCTTCATATATTTCCCCGGAATTCCTCGGGGGAGGAGTAAATATCTTTATTACCTGTGTAGGCGAACCGTCCAGCCCCAGGCGTTGGGTATCCATTTCCATATCAGCAGACGTCCAGACGGGAATCTGCGCTTTTTTTGCTCCCAGTTTGCCCCTCAGCGACTCCAGCCTCGGTTCATTGATTTCTTTAACCACGGTAATCAGCGCGGGCAGGAACATTTTCCTGACTTCAAAACCGTCATCTACCATCTTCTCAACCTTGATGGATTTCCCGTCTTCCGGAATGTCCTCTATCTTCTTGACATAAGTAATAAACGGTATATTAAGCTGCTGCGCAATTCCGGGCCCGACCTGCGCGGTATCACCGTCAGATGCCTGTTTGCCGCAGATAATAAGATCATAATCCTGTATTTTCTTTATGGCGCAGGAAAGCGTATACGATGTGGCAAGCGTGTCCGAACCGGCAAAAGCTCGGTCGGAAAGAAGCGCTACCTCATCCACCCCCAGCGCTATACACTGCCGCAGGGCTGATTCCGCCTGCGGAGGGCCCATGGTAATCACGGTCACCTTCCCGCCTTTTGCCTCACGAATCCTTAGCCCCTCTTCAATTGCGTACATATCGAAGGGATTTATTATACTGGTCACACCCTCCCGGATGAGGGTGTTGTTTTCAGGATTAATCTTTACCTCGGTTGTCTCAGGTACCTGCTTGATACAGACAATTACATTCATTTCTTCTTCCTTTTATTTTCCTTTATCAATTCAAGCCCAATGACGTTCCTTTGAATCTCGTTTGTTCCTTCATATATCTGCGTAATCTTGGCGTCCCGCACGTACTTTTCCATGGGGTAATCCCTCATATAACCGTACCCGCCCAGTACCTGCAGCGCCTCTATCGTAACCTTCATCGCCATATCCGAAGGGAATACCTTGGCCATTGCGCTTTCTTTGGAAAAACTTTTCTGCTTCCCGCTGTCTATCATTTTCGCAACAGCATAAATCAGCGCCCTTGCAGCCTCTACCTGCAGCGCAATATCGGCAATTTTATGCTGTATAGCCTGGAAAGACGAAATCGGCTTGCCAAACTGGACCCTTTCACAGGCATACTTCACAGCTTCGCTTAAAGCGCCGTCAGCAATTCCCAAAGCCTGAGCCCCTATACCGGGACGCGAATGATCAAAGTTTGACATCGTAATAATGAATCCGGTTCCCTCACGGCCAAGAAGGTTCTCCTTCGGAACCCGGCAATTATCGAATATCAGTTCCCTGGTGGATGAACACCGAATCCCCATTTTGTCTTCTTCCTTCCCGAAGGAAAAACCCGGGGTTCCCTTTTCGACAATGATAGCGCTTGCGCCGCGCGCGCCCTTCTCTTTATTTGTCATGACGATTATCACGTAAATATCAGCTTCGCCGCCGTTTGTAATGAACACCTTGGTGCCGTTTAGAACCCATTCATTTCCTTCAAGCTTCGCCGTGGTCTCAATGGCTCCGGCATCACTCCCCGCATTCGGTTCAGTTAAGCCGAAAGCGGCAAGCTTCTCACCGGAAGCTATAAGAGGCAGGTATTTCTTCTTCTGTTCTTCACTGCCAGCTATTAATATCGGGAATGCCCCTAAAGAACTGGCTGCATAGGTTACAGCAACACCCGCGCATCCCTTGCTGAGCTCTTCAACAACCAGGCAAATATCCAGGCATCCCCCACCCATGCCCTCGTATTCCTCGGGAATATAAACCCTGCACAGGTCAGCGGCAGCAATGGCCTTAATAATATCCGCGGGGAACTCTCCCTTCCTGTCCAGTTCTTCTCTTACCGGTATTATCTTTTCCTGTACGACTTTTGCAGTCAACTCTTTTATCATATTCTGTTCTTCAGTAAGTAAGTAGTCCATCTTTCATATCCTCCGTTTCTCAATACCTTGTATTTGCTTTTCTTAAATCTCTAATGTAGTGTTACTAGTATATTGCCTTTATTTTTGCAAGAGCTTCTCTTGCCGCCTGCTGCTCCGCATTCTTCTTACTCATACCCACACCCTTGCCGTAAATTCTATTCCTGACTTTGACTTCTATTTCAAATAATTTTTTATGGTCAGGACCGGATTCGGTTTTAACATTGTATTCCGGTAATATTTTGTACTTCTTTTGGATTATTTCCTGGAACAAACTCTTGTAATCCGCCCTCTCCAGTTCTTCCTGCTGGGAAATCTGTCCAAGAATAAAATATTTCGCCGTAATGAGTCCCTGGTCGCGGTATATTGCCGCAATCAAAGCTTCAAAAGCATTGGCAACAATGGAATTCTTATCCCTGCCGCCAGCCGACTCCTCTTCCCTGCTGAGCATGATAAAATCCTGTATCCCGATTCTTTTTGCCCATATGAAAAGGGTGTTTCTATTTACCAGCCCGGACTTCATTTTGGACAACTTACCCTCATTCAAATCCGGGTATCTTTCAAATAAATAATCGGAAACTACCATATCCAGAATGCTGTCGCCAAGGAACTCAAGCCTTTCATTGTCTTCCTTTAATCCCCGGACATACGCGTAAGAGCTATGGGTCAGCGCTTGTTTCAGCAATGCCTTGTTCTTAAAACTTACTCCTATATGCTCTTCAAATTTTTTCAGTTCTGTTGCCATATAACACCTTGCTCATTCCTTGAATTTCTTAATGGCAATTGTGGCATTGTGCCCGCCAAAACCCAGGGAATTCGAAATAGCAAAGTTTACTTCTTTTTTCCTGGCTTTATTAGGAACATAATCAAGGTCGCACTCAGGGTCGGGTGATTCATAATTAATCGTAGGCGGAATAATACCGTTTGTAATCGTTAATGCTGTTGATATCAACTCAACAGCTCCGGCCGCTCCCAGAAGATGCCCCATCATTGATTTATTGGAAGAAATAGGGATTTTATACGCCCTGTCTCCAAAGACTTTCTTGATTGCAACCGTTTCACACTTATCATTCAGTAATGTTGACGTGCCGTGGGCATTGATATAATCCACATCTTCAGGAACTGCGTCCGCAAATGCGATTGCATCTGACATTGCCCTGGCAGCAGATTCACCATCAGGAGACGGAGCAGTCATGTGATATGCGTCATCCGTAGCGCCATACCCGCACAGTTCGGCATAAATACGCGCCCCCCTTGCTTTGGCATGCTCAAGAGATTCAAGCATTACAATTCCTGCGCCCTCACCGATAACGAACCCGTCACGATTTTTATCAAAAGGCCTTGAGGCACGATGTGGATCATCATTACGTTTTGACAACGCCCTCGCCGCGCAGAAACTGCCGATTCCTATTGGCGAGACCGGAGCCTCCGCTCCGCCGGAAACTATCACATCAGCGCTTCCATAACGAATAGTCCTTATCGCTTCTCCGATTGCATGGTTGCTTGTAGCGCAGGCCGTACACGTGGCAAAGTTAGGCCCCTTAAATCCGTATGTTATAGCAATTTCACCTGCTGCCATATTTATTATCATCTTGGGAATCAAAAAAGGGCTGAGTTTCTTTGGCCCCTTTTCAAAAAGAACCTTACACCCATCCTGTACACTCGTTAACCCCCCGATGCCTGAGCCGACGATGACGCCTATCCGGTTCCTGTCTTCCTTCTCAATATCAAGCCCTGAATCCTCCATACAAAGTTTTGCCGCGGCAAGAGCATACTGAACGAACCTATCCGTTCTGTTGATCTTTTTGGCGTCCACATAGTCTTCAGGGTTAAAATTCTTTAATTCTCCTGCTATCCTGGTGTTGTACTCCGAAGAATCAAAATAGGTTATTCTCTCAATACCCGATTTGCCGGCAATGAGCGCATTCCAGAACTCATCATTTCCGGCACCCAATGAACATAAAACACCCATACCCGTAATAACAACTCTACGTTGCATTTCACATCCTCCAACAGAAAACGCGGATTTTTGCCAATCCGCGTCTTAAGTTCATTATATTTAGTTTCTAATCATATACTATTATTGTTTTGAATGTGATTTTATATATTCAACTACTTTACCGACCGTATCCAGTTTTTCTGCCTCCTCATCAGCAATTTCCGTATTGAACTCCTCTTCAAGCGCCATAACCAGCTCAACCGTATCAAGCGAGTCCGCGCCAAGATCATTGATAAATGAAGCCTCCAACGTAACTTCCGCGGGATCAACTCCTAATTGTTCAACAATAATTTCCTTTACCTTGTCTTCTGCTGCCATTTAAATTCCTCCTCTTTTAAATTTACATTACCATTCCGCCATCAACTTTTAGTACTTGTCCTGTTATATAATCGGATAAATCTGAAACAAGAAATAATACAGTATTTGCTACATCTTCCGGCTGACCGAGTTTTGCCAGCGGAATCAATTTTACGTAATTATTTTTAATCTCATCCGATAATTTATCCGTCATCCTTGTCTGAATGAAACCCGGGGCAACCGCATTAACGTTAATGTTCCTGCCTGCTAATTCCTTGGCGCATGTCTTTGTCAGCGCAATCACACCACCCTTGGATGCAGAATAATTGGCCTGTCCGGCATTACCCATAAGCCCAACTATCGAAGCAATGTTCACAATCCTGCCGACTCTCTGCTTCATCATCACTTTCGATACTGTTTTCGTGCAGTTAAATACCCCTTTCAGATTGACATTCAACACACTGTCCCAATCCTCATCTTTCATCCTGATCAAAAGAGTATCGCGGGTTATTCCTGCATTGTTGACCAATATATCAATTCTATCGAATTTGTCAAGTATTTTTTTTACCATTTCTTCCACAGACGAAATCCGCGTGACATCCAGTCCGCAGGCCATTGCCTTAAAACCGGTTTCCCTTAACTCCCTGGCAGTTTGCTCAGCCAGATTCTCGTCAATATCGCAAACGGCAACACTGGCTCCGTTTTGAGCCAGGTTTAACGTAATTGCCCTGCCTATCCCCTGAGCCGCACCGGTAACAACCGCAACTTTATTTTTCAAATCCATATTAAAACCGGCTCCTCTCATCCTTCATTTAGAATCCCCAGCGCCTTCTTAATACTGTTTTCATCCTCTATATTCAATCCCGTAACATCTTTTGATATTCTTCTTAAAAGACCGGTAAGGACTTTTCCCGGCCCCACTTCTATAAATACATTAACACCTTCGGCAATCATGCGTTTTACGGAATCTTCCCATAAAACCGGGCTATTTATCTGATTAACAAGAGCTTCTCTTATGTCCTTTCCCGAAGTAACTTGATTGCCGGTATAATTTGCAACCAGGGGTATTCGGGCATCTTTTATTTCATGGTTTTCAAGCTCTTCTGCCAAACCTTCACGGGCAGGGTTCATAAACTGACTATGATGAAACGGCCCGGAAACCTTCAAGACGGCGGCTCTTTTTGCTCCCAGCTCTTTTGCGATTTCAACTGCCTTCTCACAGCCGCCGGCAGTGCCTGAAACGACAACCTGTATAGGGGAATTAAAATTCACGGCCTCCACTGCAGATGAATTCCCGCCTATCTGAGCATTTACCCGGCTGCACACTTCCTTCACCCGGGTGGCTTCAAGCCCTATAATCGCAGCCATACCTCCGGGGTTTTTTTCAGAAGCTTCCCTGATAAACTCGCCTCTTTTAATGACAAGCGCCAGGCATTCGGAAAACTCCAGGGCACCCGCAGCCGCAACAGCTGTATACTCGCCAAGACTGTGACCCGCCACCATGACGGGATTGATCCCTTTGTTAATTAGAACAGCAAGGCACGCCATTGATACCGTAAATATGGCAGGCTGGGCAATCTCGGTTTTCTGCAGTTCCTCTTCCGCCCCGTTAAAAACCTTTTCCTTTAAATCAAAACCCACAACTTCACATGCCTTATTAAAAATCCTTCTGGCAGGCTCATATTTATCAAACAGATCCCTGCCCATACCCGGGTACTGGGACCCCTGCCCCGGAAAAATAAATGCTATTTTCTTGGTATTCATATTATTTTACCAGCGCACCACGCATGAACCCCAGGTAAACCCCGCTCCGAAACCGATAAACTCGATGATATCGCCCTCTTTAATCCTGCCTGCGCGCTTTGCCTCATCAAGGGCAATAGGTATCGTTGCCGCCGAAGTATTCCCGTACTTATCAATGTTTACAAACATCTTTTCCATCGAAACGCCTAATTTCTTTGCCACTGCCTGGATTATTCTTATGTTAGCCTGGTGAGGAATGAAAAGATCTACGTCATCTACGGTCATCCCGCAGCGCTTCAATCCTTCCAGGGCAGATTCATATAACTTGGGTATTGCCACCTTGTAGGTTTCATTGCCGCTCATCGTAAAGTAATGCAACCCCTGCTCAATTGTATCAACCGTTGCCGGATTCCTGGTTCCCCCGCCCGGCATTAACAGCAGGTTGGAATAACTGCCGTCCGCGCTTAAATAAGACGCCAGAATGCCCCTGTTCCCTTTCTCTTTCCTCAATATAGCCGCTCCCGCGCCGTCACCAAGTAAAACACATGTCTGCCTGTCCTTCCAGTTTATTATCTTTGACAGGGCTTCCGTTCCTATAACCAGGGCTGTTTTACAGGTATTATTCTTAAGGAACATTTCGGCAACCGATATTCCATATATAAACCCGCTGCACGCGGCATTTATGTCAAAAGCAATAACATTCTTTACCCCTAATTCCCGCTCAATAAGACAGGCTGTTGCCGGGAATAACATATCAGGGGTTATCGTTGCAACTATAATCAGATCCACATCGGAAGGTTCTAATCCAGCATCCTTTATCGCTTCCCGGGCAGCCTTCACTCCCAAATCAGATGCAGCTTCATCTTCACTTGCAATATGCCTTTCGCGTATCCCGCTTCTCGTTGTAATCCATTCATCAGATGTATCCACTATCTTTTCCAGGTCTGCATTCGTTAGTATTTTCTCGGGCACATAGGAACCGGTACCCACTATTCTTACCATGCCATTATCCATTTTCATAATCCTGTATAATTACCTTTTCAATATGGTCATTTATTTTTTCTTCAACAAACTTTGCGGCAACTACTATTGAATTCTTTATTGCCTTGGCGTTGGAAATTCCATGGCAAACTATGCAAACGCCGTTTATCCCCAGTAACGGGGCGCCGCCATACTCATCATAATTGATTCTTTTCCTTACACCGGCCAGCGCTTTCCTGATCAGCAGCCTGACAAGTTTTACCGTTGGTTTTTTCCCTATATCCTCCTTGAACCATTCCATCACGGCCGCGCCAACACCTTCAGTCAGTTTCAGTATAACATTGCCCACAAAACCGTCACAAACAACGACATCAGCCTTTCCCTTTGGTATACCATTGCCTTCAACATTACCTATAAAATTAACCTTGCTTTCCTTCAACAACTTATAAGTGCTCGCAGTAAGCTCGTTTCCCTTGTTTTCCTCTTTACCTAGATTCAGGAGTCCAACCGTGGGCTTTCCCTTTTCCATCATATGTTTCACGTAAATTTCCCCCATCACCGCAAACTGCATAAGGTTTTGGGGCTTGCAGTCGACATTGGCGCCAACGTCCAGGATAACACATGAACCTTTTATTGTGGGTAACAACGATGCAATTGCAGGCCTTGATATTCCGGGCAGCCTGCGAAGGGTGACAAGGGCAGATGCCATCGTTGCCCCGGAGTTCCCGGCCGATACCATCGCATCCGCTTTCCCCTCCTTAATCAGCCGGGCGCAGAGCACGACTGACGCATTTTTTTTCTGACGAAAAGCAACAGAAGGAGAGTCTCTCTCACCGATATATTCCGATGTATGCAATATTGTAATCGGCAGCGAGTCAGTGGTATACTTTTTCAGTTCCTTCTTTATTTTGCTTTCATCTCCGACAAGAATTATACTGTAATTATAATCTCCTGCGGCCCGAACAGCTCCCTGGACAATAGACCCGGGAGCATTATCTCCACCCATCGCATCAACGGCTATACGCATTTTTCCCCCGTTATGCTTTTTTCTTAAGTTTCTTTTCTTTTATCTTCTCAACATCCACTATTTCTTTTCCATCATAATAACCGCAGTTACTACACATGAAATGCGGCAACCTGGGTTGCTTGCACTGGGCGCATGGAGCCAACCGGGGACCGGATAATTTCCACTGCGCGCGGCGTTTATTCTGTCTTGATGTTGAATGTCTTCTTTTTGGATTCGCCATAACTATTCCTTTACCTAAAACATTTTTTCAATTCATGGATAATACAAGATGGACTATGATTTGTCAAGTAAAAACAGTCTTTTTATTTTGCAGTATCCTATTAGCCTCACGCGCAATAACCAATTCTTCATTTGTGGGTATGGCAAATACGCTAACCTTTGATTTTCCGGAGCTTATCAGTAATTCCACTCCTTCTGCCTTCCTATTCCTCTTCCGGTCAATTTCTATACCCAGGTAATCCATATCCCTGCAGCACAATTCCCTTATATAGGAGCTGTTCTCTCCTATCCCTGCGGTAAACACCAGGACATCCAGCCCGTTCATAGCAGAAGCGTATGCGCCTATGTACTTTTTTACCCTGTAAACGAATACGTCAACCGTAAGTTTTGCTCTTTTGTTTCCCCGTTTTCTCTCCTTCAGTATGTCCCTCATGTCACTGCTTATACCGGATAATCCATAAATCCCGCTCTGCTTGTTAAGGATTGACTTAATTTCTCTGAGAGTAATTTCGTCTACATCCATCAGGTACAGGGGTACGGCAGGATCAATGTCCCCGCACCGCGTACCCATGGCAAGCCCCTCAAGCGGGGTAAACCCCATTGAAGTATCCACCGACTTCCCGTTTTTTATCGCAGTAATACTTGCGCCGCTGCCCAGGTGGCATGTCACCACCTTTAAACTCCTGAGTTTTTTCTTCATCATCGAGGCAGCCCTGTGGGCAACATATTGGTGGGACGAACCGTGAAATCCGTAACGGCGAACTTTGTATTTCTCATAAAAATAGTACGGTATCGCATAAAAAAAAGCATCAGAAGGCATTGTCTGGTGAAAAGCCGTATCAAAAACGGCAACCTGAGGCACACCCTGAAGCAGTTTCTCACAAATCTCCATACCCTTAAGATTGTGGGGATTATGAAGGGGCGCCAGGTCAAAACATTCATAAATATCCTCCTTGACCCTGTTATCCACAAGCACCGCCCCGCTGAACTTTTCACCGCCGTGAACAACCCGGTGTCCCACGGCGGCAATCTCGGATTTATCATTTATTATCCTGTAATCCCCTTCTATCATCATTTTTATTAAAAGCCTGATGGCTTCTTCATGATTGCCTATATGCAAAACGCTCTTTACTTCCGTATTATCAACAACTCTGGCATAAGTGAATAACGCATCCTCCATTCCGATTCTGTCAACAAGGCCCTTTACAATGACCTCTTCCCTGTCCATATCAATGAACTGATACTTCACGGAGGAACTACCGCAGTTCAAGACAAGTATTTTCATATTTTGTACTTCTTCTTTTCCCAGCGGAACACTTCATTATTCGTGAAAAAGAACCTGATTTCCTTTTCGGCGTTTTCAGGGGAATCGGAACCATGTATGACATTATGCCTGTTATCAACGGCAAACAAGCGCCTTATCGTTCCCTTTTCAGCTTTACCGGGGTCGGTGTTTCCCATGATTTTCCTCATTCCCCTCACAGCATTCCTCCCACTGACAACCATTACAAAACAAGGGTTGGACGTCATAAATTTTACAAGCGGCGTATAAAAATGCATACCCTTATGAACCCTGTAAAACCCCCTTGCCTTCTTTGGCATCAAACGAATCATCTTTAAGCCCGATATTTTAAATCCTTTCTTTTCTATTATGGAAACAATCCTTCCCACCAGTCCGGAAACAAGAGCATCGGGTTTAATGATAATCAAAGTCTTTTCCATTTTATTTCTTCTCCATCCATGAACCCCAGAAAAAAATACATACCCCCCTATCATCCCCTTCATATTTCCGCTGAGGCCGAATTTTAATA
>JAUXDE010000060.1 GCA_030618495.1 Clostridia bacterium | reverse complement strand
CTATATTTACCAGAAAATATGCAAGGAATATAACAAAGAATAACTTTCTTGTGTTTAATTTGATTTTGCTATTAAAAATACCTGAAAAAACATGCTTAAACTTAAAAAACAACATAAGCATATACAAACCTGTTATTGTATGCAGCCATAATGGCGGCTTAACATTAAATCTGAAAATAAGAACAACGGGGATAGTAAAAGAAAGAAGGTATGTGTAACTATCGTATTTCAAGATGGTTTTTAGGGAAACTGCGGAAAGATATCTGCAAAACAGAGCAAAGGAAATCCAGGCTAACAAATAGCAGAGTATAAATATTAAAATTATAAACATCGTTTTAAAACTGTATAGGACACTGATGTTTATAGAAGATAATTCCCAGAAAGAAGTTCCGGTAACATTGCCTGGAATTAAAATATCAACAAGGTTCATCTTTAACAAAGAATATAATATCCCTGAAAGTATTCCTAAAATTACCACAAGGATAATATTAATATTCCAATTAAAGATTATCTTTAAATCTTTTCTTACATCCATAATTTGTTCCTGTGTTAGGTGTTTATAATAAGCCTGAATTAAACAACATCTAATTATATTTTATGATCTCAAGGCTGTTTCCCAAGTCTTCGGTGTTAAATGACAGAAACGTATTCTGTCCCGGATGCATGCATGTTGTATTGTTTATCTTAATGCTGTGTTTTCCTGTCATGGAAGGGCTTTCATGAATATGTCCATGAAGGGTCAGTAGGGGATGTTTTCGAACTATGAATTCATATATGGACTTGCTTCCCGCATGCATCCCGTTATTTGCCACGTCAAGTTCCGTGCCTGCCGGTGGGGAATGCATAACGTAAATTGCTTTTGAATAATCCTCCGGTTCGGGTAATGCTTCCATATCCTGCTTGATTGTGGTCTGATTATATAAAAAATCCTTTAGATTATCAATAGGCTCGTAACCCGTAGGTTTTGAAATCACCGGTTGTACCGGCTGGGCTGGGTCATAAATATCCCTGTTGTCAAGTTTACGCCAGTCCTTCAGCATGTAGTGGTAATTGGGTATATAACTGTATCCGATGAATTCGTAATCACCGATTCTTGTCTTGGTTCCGGATATGTTTATGATTAGTTTCCTGTCTTCAATTTTACTGATAAGAGGCAGGTGGGCTTTCAGGTCGTCGTTTCCCGGAATCAGCAGGTAAGGGATGCCAGTAGCGGCTTCTGCAAGTATGTTTTCGAACCACCTGATGAACTTCGGTTGTTCGGCAAAGGGGTTTCCCTTAATTGAGAGAAGGTCTCCACCGTTAACAACGACATCCGGCTTAAGTTTCTTGATAAGCTCAAGAGAGTATTTACACCTGTCGCGGTTTCCATGCAGGTCTGCAAAGTATAGTATTTTCATGGGATATCTATTTTTCAATTGACTTAAACAATTCCAAAAATTGTTTAGTTATTTTATTGGGGGAATTATCCTCAATAAGGTTTTCCGCTGCCTTCATTATTGATTTATGACGAGGGGTTTCCTCAAATATATCAATGATATTCTTTTTTAATTCTGTTTTGTTGGCATACTTGAAAACTTCCTTTTTAAAGGGGAAGAAGAGGTCAACGTCAGACGCCAGTATTGGACAGCCCGCGCCAAGGCACTGGTAAGTTGAACTGGAATAAACGGCGCCGCCGAGGTCATTTCTGTGGAGAATCAAAGCATCCGAGGCGTGGAGGTAATCGTATATGGTCTCCAGGTTTGGCCGTTTCTCATGCAGTATTATTTCGGGATGTTTAATCTTTTTCAGGTAATCGGTATCCCTGTTTGAAACCACGAGGGTTGCAAGCGGATATTTTTTAGTGAGACTTTTAAGGGTAGGTAATATTTCCTTTAAAAACCTTACCCTTTGCCCAAAGGTGAATAATATTTTTTTATCCATGGGAAGTTTCATCTTTTTTCTTGCCCTGGCTTTGTCGCCTTTTTTCATTGGATTTACAGGATGAGGGATTATATGTATTATATCAGGAGGGTATATTTTCTTCAGGAAATTACTGAAACGCTTATCTGTGCAAATCACGGCATCCCATTCAAACTGGTAATAGGAATGTTTAAGGGAAGGCTTCTTGTCGTGAACGACATTGATGGTTAATGCCTTTCTTTTTATGACGGGAAATATTTTATACAGCAGGTCCATTGGCATCATCCCGAGGTCTTCAACGATAAAAACATCGTAATCGTTTTCTATGAAGGGTTCTACGTCCAGAACGGGAGGGCTTGAATTGTACGTGGAAAAACATCTCGTTACATAAGGTTTATCCCTGTCAATGAAGGCGGTTCCGTGAAAGCTATCCCTTATAAAGGAAAGGACATTGACTTTATGACCCATATTGATTAGTTCCTTGACGATAAGCGAGGCGTGGATAAACGGGCCTGAATCAAGGTTCCATGCGGTCATGAAGCATATTTTCATATTAGTATCCTTTCAAGGTTATGTTAATTATCATCATATTATATTTGACTTTTAGACAAAATTCAATTAAAATCTAACAAATAAATATCCGGAAAGAAAACCTGCATGCTATATCCCATGAAGTTCAGCCCTATATTAAAGGAATTTATTTGGGGCGGCCAAAAACTTAAAAAATATCTCAAGAAGGATTATGGCCCTACTGTAAAGATCGGTGAAAGCTGGGAAATCTCTGATCATGATAATGACATATCAATAGTAAGCAATGGAGAGCTTGCCGGCAAATCACTCCGCTGGCTGATTGAAAATTACAGCAGGGAACTATTTAACGGGCACAAGTACTCAAAATTTCCGTTACTGTATAAGTTTATAGGTCCTGAAGACGACCTTTCCGTACAGGTCCATCCTGACGATGAATACGCAAACCGCTACAAGCCCGGAGAGTTAGGCAAGACAGAGGCATGGTATGTCATGCATGCCCGGCCGGGAGCAAAACTGATAGCCGGACTGAAGGAAGGGACGACAAGGGATATGTTCATGAAGGCGGAAAATGAAGGTTCTCTTGAAAAGTGCATGCATGAAGTGGAAGTTAAGAAAGGCGATATTATTTTTTTACCCTCGGGCAGGCTTCACGCGCTGAAAAAGGACATAATAATAAATGAAATACAGCAGAATTCGGATACGACTTTCAGATTGTATGACTGGGGACGGCTTGGATTTGACGGGAAGCCAAGGCCTACTCATATAAAGGAAGCAATTGATGTTATGGATTTTAATGACTATGCCCCTTCTGCGGTGAAAAAAGAGTGGATTGATGATGGCGCAAACAGGCATGCCAGGCTCATTGATTGTGATTTCTTCAGTATTGAGGAACATGAACTAAAAGAGGATAAGGTATTTAGTTGCAGCGGTAATTTCAGGGTAATAAGTGTAATTGAAGGTTCATTTCTAGTGAAATGCGCTGATTTTACCCTTGAATGCGAAATGGGTGAATCGGTTCTTATTCCCGCAATTTGTAAGAATTATACCATTGTTCCTGAAAAACCGACAGTAATATTATTGAGCTATGCCAGGTGATTGTAAAGATAAGGGAGAGATAATTATGAAATTCGGATGTCTTGCCACGGCAATAAGCAGTATGCCGCACGATAATGTGAAAAAAGCCTGCAGGCTGGTTCTGGATTTAATGCCGGAAGTACCCGTGTGGCCGCAGCTTCCAAATCTGAATTTCAGGGAGAACATGTACGCGCAGTACAGCGAAAACATGCCATGCCTGGTCATAGATGAAAACAGGAAGAAGGTGTATTTTAAGACGGATGGTGACGTAACCTCAGAGCTGGAAAAATTTTATGAGAAAATAATAGCCGATGATGTCGGGTACTTCAAAATAAGCCAGGACCACGCCTCAGGGCTTTACGGATTGATTGAGGAAATTAAATCGTCGGGAAAGCCTGCTGGTATGAAATGGATTAAAGGCCAGGTAACGGGGCCCGTGACTTTCGGCCTTACAGTCACAGACCAGAACAATAAATCCATTTTATACGATGAACAGCTTGGCGATACTGTTGTAAAGACCTGCGCCATGAAGTCAAGATGGCAGGTAAGGATGCTCTCAGAGAGTACCGGAACTTCAAATGTAATAATGTTTATAGATGAACCCTACCTTAGCTCCTTTGGCTCCTCATTCGTGTCAATAAGCAGAGAGGATATAATAAAGCATTTAAACGAGGTAATCACGGCAATCCATTCAGAAAAGGCGATTGCGGGCATTCACTGCTGTGGTAACACGGATTGGTCAATACTTATGGAAACGGATATTGATATTATAAGTTTCGATGCGTACAATTATATAGAATCAATGACCCTTTACCCGGAAAAGCTAAAGGAATACTTTGATAATGGTAAATGCCTTGCCTGGGGTATTGTGCCGAGCTCTGAAAACATAGAAAAGGAAACACGTGAAAACTTAATAAAAAGGTTTAACAATGGCGTGGATATGCTTGTAAATAAAGGCTTATCAAGAGAGCAATTATGGAATCAATGCCTGATAACACCAAGCTGCGGCACTGGCAGTATGGCAGTTGAACTTGCAGAAAAAGTATTTAAGTTGAACAAGGAAGTATCGGATGGATTAAGGAGGAATACGAACGGATGAAGTTAGCTATATCGGGCAAAGGTGGAGTGGGAAAGACAACGCTATCAGCGGGACTGCTGATGGCCCTGGTTAAAAAAAACAAGAACCCAATAGCTGTTGATGCAGACCCTGACGCCAACCTGGCTGCAACACTGGGATTCCCCGAACCGGATAAAATTATCCCTATCGCTGAAATGAAGGAACTTGTTGAAGAACGCGCGGGTAGAAAAGGGGGATTTTTTAACATGAATCCCAGGGTTGATGACATACCCGGGAAGTACTGCGTGGAACACAACGGGATAAAACTGCTGGTGATGGGCAGGATAAAGAAGGCGGGAACCGGGTGTTACTGTCCGGAGAACGCCCTCTTAAAGGCATTGCTTACCCACCTTATTGTCGGGCGGGAAGATATACTGCTAATGGACATGGAAGCGGGAGTGGAACATCTTGGCAGGGGTACGTCCGGCGGCGTTGATGCCCTGCTTGTAGTGGTGGAGCCGAGCCTGAGGAGCATTGAAACGGCTTATAGGATTAAAAAGCTTGCGGATGATTTAAAGATAAAAAAATGTTTTATTGTAGGTAACAAAATTCGCGACGAGAATGATAGAAAATTCATAATGAAAAAAACCTTAGGGCTTGACGTATTGGCATTTATTAATTATAATAAAAATTTAATAGATAAAATCAACATTGATGATATGAAAGTATTTTCAGATATGCTGGAAATGGTTAAAATATAAATTTTGGGAGGAATTAGTAATGAAATGTGATGACAGGACAATTGATAAGGCATCCAGGAAGATGCTTGAAATAACTGAAAAAGAGAATATCTCAACTGCATGGGACCGTTTTGACGCTTTACAGCCACAGTGCGGTTTTGGAAAACTTGGGATATGCTGCAGGATATGCACAATGGGCCCCTGCAGGATAGACCCGTTCGGGGAAGGGCCTGACAGGGGCGTCTGCGGGGCAACTGCTGATATTATAGTGGCAAGGAATTTAATAAGAATGATAGCGGGTGGAGCTGCCGCGCATTCAGACCACGGCAGGGATATTGCGCATACGTTATTAATGACTGCCGAGGGTAAAACAAAAGGCTATGAAATCAAGGATGAGAAAAAACTTAAAACTCTTGCGAAGGAACTGGGAATAAAAACTGATGGTAGGAAGAAGAATGAGATTGCAAAGGATGTTGCGGAAACATTGTTCGCCGAATTCGGCCAGCAGCACGGAGAGCTTAAATTCGTTCAGAGGGCGCCGGAGCCGAGGAAAAAGATATGGAGGGAACTCGGAATTATGCCCAGGGGCATCGACAGGGAAATCGTTGAGGTAATGCACAGGACCCATATAGGGGTTGACAATGATGCAAAACATTTAATCATGCATGGACTGAGAACGTCCATTGGCGACGGGTGGGGAGGTTCCATGATTGCCACGGAACTCTCCGACGTGATGTTCGGCAGCCCCAAGCCGGTTCGCTCCATGGTGAACCTTGGCGTGCTCAAGGAAGACGAGGTCAATCTCGTTGTTCACGGCCATGAGCCTACGTTATCCGACGTGATAGTTGCCGCGGCGCAGGACAAGGAGCTGTTGAAACTTGCCAAAGATAACGGGGCGAAAGGTATAAACCTGGCGGGTATATGCTGCACGGCAAATGAAATACTGATGAGGCACGGAATACACATAGCCGGTAACTTTCTTCAGCAGGAGCTTGCCATTGCAACGGGGGCTGTGGATTTAATGCTGGTGGACGTGCAATGTATAATGCCGGCAATAGGACAGGTAGCAAGTTGTTACCATACCAAGGTTATTTCAACTTCACCGAAGGCAAAGTTCCCGAACGTTGAGCACATCCAGTTCAGCGAGGAAGAGGCGCTGCCCATTGCAAAGAAAATTGTGAAGATGGCTGTTGAGAATTTCAAGAACAGGAACAAGAAGAGGATTGTTATACCGGAAGAAACAACAGACATGGTTGCGGGATTTACTGCCGAGAACGTATCTACCATACTAGGAGGGAAGTACAGGGCGACCTACAGGCCGTTAAACGATGCCATAATCTCGGGAAGGTTAAGGGGCGCGGCTGCAATCGTGGGATGCAACAATACGAAGATACAGCATGATTACGGTCACGTTGAAATGTCAAAAGAGTTGTTAAAAAATGACGTTATACTGGTGACCACCGGATGTTCCGCAATTGCGGACGCCAAGGCGGGACTGCTTGATTCCGAGAAGGCATTGGAGTACTGCGGCAAAGGGCTAAGGGAAATCTGTGATACGGTTGGCATTCCTCCTGTCCTGCACCTGGGTTCATGCGTTGACATAAGCAGGATACTGATGGTACTGACAAACATGGTTAAGGAAGGCGGGCTTGGCGAGGATATTTCCGATATGCCTATAGCGGGAGCGGCTCCCGAGTGGATGTCCGAGAAGGCGGTTTCAATTGGTTTTTACGTAATAGCGTCAGGCGCTTTTACCGTGCTTAATCCATCACTTCCGGTTCTTGGCAGCAAAGAGGTATCAGAACTCGTTTACGATAAAATCAAGGATTTGGTAGGCGCAAACTTTGTTTTTGAAGCTGACCCGGTTAAAGGGGCTCAGCTCATGATAGAACACATGAATAAGAAAAGAAAGGAACTAAAATTAAGACCAATGATGTATACTAAGTAAATTCCATAGAACATTATAACGGTAGTTGAAATAATATACCAGGAGGATTGTATGTCAAAAATAGTTGCTGCAGCCGCCATAAGAGGCGCTAATAAACTTGTCAAGGAAGCGGATGACTTTTTAACTAAAGCCATCAAGGAAAAAGGGAAGGACCAGAAGGTTGAGTTCCCGGATACAGCTTTTTACTTACCCATGGCTTATGCCCTGCTCGGGGCCGAGGTAAAAGTACTGGGGGACATAGTCCCGGTGCTTGATGAGGCAAAATCATTATTAAGGAAAGAGCCGACCGAGCATTTATGGCTTCCATTCCTTGGGGATACGCTTGATTCGGGCATGGCAGCGCTTTTGTCTGAGGAAATAATAGTTGCCCTGAGATATCTTTACGAACAGGAACCGCAGTCTGACTGCAACGGGTTTTTCTCTGATACGATATTAAGGACGCTTGGTATAAAGTTAGTAGACGGGAGGATGCCGGGATTTGCGGCAATTCTCGGGGCGGCGCCTGACAATAAAACAGCTGTTGAAATAGTACGAGAGTTCCAGCAGAGGAATATCCTCGTATTCGTCGGTTCTTCAACTAACGGAAAGAGTATCATAGACCAGTTGATGGAGGAAAAGGTACAAATGGGCTGGGACAACTACATCGTGCCTTACGGCAGGGATACCGTGTCGGGGATATACCCGCTGAACTGGGCAATACGCGGCGCGCTGACCTTTGGCGGACATAAGAAGGGTGAGGCGCTGAAGTGCCTTACCTACTGCAAGGACAGGGTGTTTGCTTTCGGTCTTACTTTGGGTGAAGTTGATGATGTCAAGTACGCCACGGGAGCCGGGGCAATTAACATGGGATTCCCTATAATTGCTGATACGGATATACCCGAGATAAGGCCCACGGGCATATGCACCTATGAGCACCTGGTAAAACAACTTGATTACAAGAAGATTGTTCCCACCTGCATTGAGGTGCGCGGGGTTAAGGTGAAGCTGGCGAAGATACCGATACCTGTTTCATTTGCAGCGGCGTTTGAAGGGGAAGTTGTTAGGAAGGAACAGATGTACATCCAGTTCGGTGGCAAATACGCTCCCGGGTTTGAGTACTTGAGAATGAAAGATGGCAGTGAAGTTGAAGACGGCAGGATAGAAGTCGTCGGTCCTGAAATAGACGATGTAAAGGAAGGGGATGCATTGCCGCTGGGAATACTGGTTGAGGTTGCAGGCAGGAAGATGCAGAAGGATTTTGAACCTATCATAGAGAGACAGCTTCATATGTTCATAAACGAGGCTATGGGAATATGGCACATGGGACAGCGAAACCTTAACTGGTTGAGGATAAGCAAGGACGCGCAGAAGAAAGGGTTTAAAATAAAACATTTTGGCACTATAATTCATGCTTGCATTCATGATGTGTTCGGTGAAATCGCTGACAAGGTCCAGGTAACTCTTCACACTAAAAAAGAAGACGTGGAAAAGGTTATGGCCCAAGCCCAGAAGGCATACAATTTCCGCGACGAGAGGGTTGCGGGCATGACTGACGAGAGCGTTGATACCTTTTACACGTGCACACTGTGCCAGAGTTTCGCTCCGACCCATGTATGCATCGTTAAACCTGAAAGACTCGGACTGTGCGGCGCCTATAACTGGATGGACTGCAAGGCATCTTTTGAAATAAATCCGACCGGCCCTAACCAGCCCGTAAAGAAGGGGAGGGTCATTGACGCGGTAAAAGGCCAGTGGGAGGGTATTAATAATATCGTTCAGCAGAAATCAAACAAGACCATAGAGAGATTCAACGCATACACCATAATGGAAGATCCTGAAACGGGATGCGGCTGTTTTGAGTGCGTGATTGCGCTCGTCCCTGAAGCAAACGGTTTCATGGTTGTTAACCGCGAATTCTCCGGTGAGACGCCCGTGGGCATGACCTTCAGCACGCTTGCCGGTTCTGTGGGCGGCGGCGTTCAGACCCCCGGATTCATGGGAGTGGGAAGGCTGTACATGGTTAGCAAAAAGTTTATTCCCGCAGACGGCGGACTGAAAAGAATTGTGTGGATGTCGAAGGAATTAAAAGAAGCGCTTGGAGAAAAATTGAAGAGGAGAGCGGAAGAAGAAGGGGTTCCGGACCTGATTGACAAGATTGCAGATGAAAATGATGCAATAACAGCAGAAGAACTCGTTAAATACCTGGAGAAGGTTAATCACCCTGTCCTGGGCATGCCTCCGCTTATGTGATATCATGGAAAAAAATACCGAGAAAGAAAAGATTCTTATTATTGATGATGATGAGAGTGCCACGAAACTGGCAAGGTTTCTCATGGAAAAGGAAGGGTATGAAGTATTTTCTGCGACTGACGGCATAAAAGGGCTGGAAAAATTACAGAAAGTATCGCCTGACCTTGTGCTCCTGGATATTGATATGCCACGGATGAACGGTTTCCAGGTTTGCCAGAAAATAAGAGGCGATGTATTATACAGGCACCTGCCTATTATTATGCTGACCGGCAGCAGTGAAGAGGACAACCTGGTAAAGGCATTGGGGTTTGGCAGCGATGATTATATGCTTAAACCCTACAAGAATGCGGAATTAGTAGCCCGCGTAAAGGGAATAATGAATCGAACCACCCGTGTCCTTGACGCTAACCCTTTAACCAAGATGCCGGGCAATATTGCAATATCAAGAGAGATTGAAAAAAGGATTGAAGGGAAGACCCTCTTCAGTGTTTTATACCTGGATATCAATAAATTCAAGGCATTCAACGATTATTACGGTTTTCTCAGGGGTGACGTCGTCATCAAGCTGACCGCGCGAATTATTATTGAAACAGTAGCCAAGTTTGGCAGTGAAGATGATTTTACCGGGCATATAGGCGGAGACGATTTTGTCATTGTTACCTGTCCTGAAAAGGCTGTTGATTTTTGTTCAAAAATAATAGAAGAATTTGACGGCAGGATACAGGATCTATATGATGAGGATGACCGCAAAGAGGGGTATATTTTATGCAAGGACAGGCAGGGCAAGGAAAACAAATTTCCTTTAATGACAATCAGTATCGGTGTGGTGTCAAATGAAAGAAGAAAGATAACGCACCCAGGCGAAATAAGCAAGATAGGGGCTGAGGTAAAAAAATACGCCAAGACCCTGCAGTGGAGTAATTATAAGATAGACAATAGAATAAATTAATCAAGTGTGGTGCGTCTAACATAGCTTTACATTTGAAGGGTCGCAGATCCTGAGCCGTAGGTCCTGAGCGAAGTCGAAGGGCGAATAGAGGAGTGAGTCGAAGGGCGGGCTTTTAGATGGGTTCAAGGAAAGACGAAGAAGCCACTCAAAGAGACCCCTTCCCATAGGGCTGTCGCCTTTTGTTCATCGTCGGCACCACTCATCGTTCACATATATACAGTATTCTCACTCTTCGTTCCTTGACGCTGAAGCAAAATACTTCCAGCATATGTAAAGATATGTT
>JAUXDE010000173.1 GCA_030618495.1 Clostridia bacterium | reverse complement strand
GTTGGTTTTAGAAACTGTGCTATCAGCAATGTAAAAGGCTACAAGACTCCCCTCGGTATTATCAGGCTCCATGAAGATACGAAAGTATTGCTCAAAAAATCAAACTTGTTTCAATACATCCAATCTTTTGATGAAGTTGAACATTCCCTGGAAGTTATCCTTCCTTTCTTACAGTATTACCTTAAGGAATTTGAACTGGTTCCCATTGTCATGGGGCGCCCATATGAAATCACTGCTATATCGGATGCAATAGAACCTTTACTCGATTCGAATACGCTGCTTGTGATCAGTTCAGATTTATCACACCAGCTCCCATATGGTAAAGCAACAACCAAGGATAAAGAGACAATTGACATTATATTAAATTACAAACCGGAAGAACTTAAAAAAAGAGAAAATTGCGCCTGCGGTAAAACACCTATCCTTATATTGATGGAAATAGCCCGCCGGAGGGAATGGAAGCCGATTCTTCTGAATTATACAAATAGCGGCGATACAGCAGGGAATCATTCAAGCGTTGTCGGATATGCAGCCATTGCATATTTCAGCAAAACATCCCTAAGCCAAAAGCAGGGACAAGTGCTGGTCAAACTGGCTCACAAAACCATAATGGAAAAACTTGGCAAAAAGATACCATCCGAAAAAGCCAGGCAGTTGTCAGATGCCCTGACAGATAACTGCTTTAAGGAACGACGCGGCACATTTGTTACTCTGAAAATTGATGGCCGTTTGCGAGGATGTATCGGAAGCTTAACCTCGAACGAATCGATTCTTACAGGAATCAGACGTAATGCTCTTAATGCTGCATTTAGAGATCCCCGTTTTCCTCCATTAACAGCTGATGAGTTTGAGTATGTAGATATTGAAATAAGCATACTTGCCGAACCTCAACCGCTTGAATATACCGATTATTCCGATTTACTTTCAAAACTGCGAGTTAATATTGATGGCGTAATTATCCGTAAAGGGCGAGCAGGTGCCACCTTTTTGCCCCAGGTATGGAAACAGTTGCCTGAACCTGATATTTTTCTTTCCCAACTTTGCGCAAAGGCCGGTCTTTCTGCAGATTCCTGGAAAAACACCAAACTTGAAATTTTGACCTACCAGGTTCAATATTTTGAAGAAAAAAAATGAACTTGCCATAAACAGGGTTGTTATCGCCACGGGAATCTCATCCGTTGTAACCCAGCTTCTCACCATTCGTGAATTCTTAGCCCAATTTAATGGAAATGAATTTATTATTGCCCTCATTCTGTTTAACTGGCTGGTCCTTGGCGGAATCGGAACGCTCCTTGCCCATACTGTTTCCAGGAGCTCCAGGCATGTTGCTGTAAATCGCCTGGGCTGGCTTTCTTTTTGCCTGGTCTGCCTGCCGGTATTGCAAATCCTGGGGATACGTATACTTCGAGAAGCCCTCTTCATTCATGGAAGCTCGGTTGGATTTTATCCTACATTTGCATTTACTTTCCTAACCATTGCGCCTTATTGCCTGCTAATCGGTTTTGTTTTACCGTACGCCCTGTTTACCATAAGAAAGGAGAACCCTGATTATCCCGGTGCAAGGATCTATATAACGGACAATTTAGGAGACATTACAGGGGGCGCTTTATTTTCCTTTGTCCTTGTCTTTCTGGTCTCTCCCATGCAGGCTGTTTTGCTGTCAAACCTGCCGCTGCTTTTAGCAACTTACATCTTATTTCATTTAAAGCACCGATATCATCCGGGCGCTATACTTTTTGGGATACTGTCCATCTTTATCCTTTCAGCCGGCATTTACCTGGAAACCCCTTCCCTTGCCCCGCCCTCTTCGG
>JAUXDE010000169.1 GCA_030618495.1 Clostridia bacterium | reverse complement strand
CCGTGGCAGAGCTTCGGCCGCTCGGCGTAGAGCCCTTTGTCTTCGACCAATGCGGAAATGCCCCTTCTTACCGGCGCGTAACGCTTCAATACTCTCTCTCTTCTCTCTTTTCCTGTTTATTGCCTTTTCTATCCAGTCCTTCTTGCTTTCAAGAAACCTGGAAATCTCCTTCTTACTGCAGGTCATGTTAACCGTAACAATAATACTGCCGTCTTTGGGTACCTTGATTCTCAAGTACTTCAACCGGCTTTTTCTTACAAGGGTATAATTAAATTCATTAACCATCATTCTTTGATTCTCTTTGTTCGGCAAGTTTTATCTTTATCCAGATGTCGCGCAACGGCGGGATCCTTACCATCGAGGGGTCCATTCCCATTTCAATCATCTGCCGTATCCTCATGCGGGTAGCATCGTCCATGCCTCCCCACTCAAGCCCGAAATATATAACCTGTCCGGGTTTTGCCCCTATTCCATAGCTATCATCATCCGTCTTTTTTAAAGGTATGCTGAACTCGTATATGTATGAAGGGTTAAACTTTGTCGGTGGGCTGAAGTTTGCCGCAGGGCCCGAAGAACCGTCCGGTATTATCTTTTCCTGCCTTTCTACCGCCCTGTCCCTGACCGTGAGATAGTCATCTATCGAAACGTAATAATCACTCGTGCCGCCGGGTGGATTAATGGCTGGCGTCTTGACTGCCCCTTCCTTGGGCACCTCCACGATATGAAGCCTGCATATGTAACGCAGGCCGAAATTCCTCTTCATCTCACCTGTGGTATCAAACCACAAGTACATACCGCTTCTCTGCATGCGGTCAATCCACACCCTGTTCCTGATGGCAAATATTATATAAAGGTTCTCCGAATCGTTCTGTATCCCCATGCCGATATTCTTGTTCATGAGGGTTATGAAGGTATCCTTTTCCCAGTCATACGGCTGACCGTCCACGTTGATTTCAGCGGGAGGCCATACGCTCTGTACCTCAACCACCCTGCACCCGGATACCGTAACCAGCAGAAACAAAATAGTATAATAAGCGTACTTCTTCATATCTTTTTATCAAAAAATCCAGACTTCTGTGCTCTGTCTGGATTTAAAACAGGCCTGGAGGGACTCGAACCCCCAACCAATGGTTTTGGAGACCACTACTCTAGCCAGTTGAGCTACAGGCCTAAGAAATATAGTTGATTATAATAAATAATGGCTGGAAAGTAAATATTTATTTGAAATGATTACTACTTATTTAAATATCAACTGACTGAAAAACAGAAGTGTCCCCTTTTATTTCTTCAATAAATGTCGAGACCTGATACTGCAAAAAAGAATTGTTATTCTAACTGGCTTAATATATTTTCAATAAGCGCTTTGTGTTGAATTGTCTGTGTAGTAATTTCATTTTCAAGCGTTTCAAATTCAATGTTATTACTTTTTACTATGCTAATAAACTTGCTTTCAATTATTGAATTTTCTATATCTCTGCTTATAATAAGCGCGCGTTTCTTGTCCATGGTTCCCATGGATATTTTATTGGTATTTTCATGGATTCCGAAGATGAAAGTCTTCAAGGCCTCTGAATGAAACGTGCGGTTCTGACTAAAAGCCGTACTATCAGTGGCTATCATTTCAATCATCTTTTTAATTATTTCTGCATGTCCTCTTTCTTCACTAATTAGCTTTTCCCATAGCCCTGAATCCTCGGGCCATCTATTATTACAGGCCCGGTACATGGCTTCCACGCTCATTTCAGACTGGATCATGAGTTCAAGTATCTTGATTAATCCCTTAGTATCCATTTGATAACCTTATATTATTTATTTTAGAATATACTTATCAGATAAAAACATTTTTTATATCTGCGCGAAACGTTCAATAATGCGCTTCTTATGGTGAGCTGTCTATACCATAATCATTTCTTTAATAGCCTCGTATTCTTCTATGGTGCTTTCCAGCACTGCCAGAAAACTGTTTTCTATTATTGAATTTTCCAAGTCCCTGGATAGAAT
>JAUXDE010000048.1 GCA_030618495.1 Clostridia bacterium | reverse complement strand
TATGACAGCAGGTTCTGGGGTGAACTGGAGGATAAGTATGTTAAGGGCAGAGCGTTGTTCATATACTGGCCTTTGACCAGAATCGGCATTGCCAGATAACTTTACCCGCGATCCGTATGTGCGCTCGGGATTTTGACAGGCACTGTACCGAATAGGGAGCGGACTACAGACCTAAGGGGTTTCCCATGGAAGGAAATACTAAGGTATAGCGTACGGGATAAAGATGAGTTATGAAGAGAGAGTATACAGGTACTACAGTAAATCTGATGATTTGACGAGTTTTGAAGTGAAGGTGCTGCAAACCGATCTTTACATACTTGCCGATAAAGACCTTTCAAAAGAAGCTGAAAAATCCATTATTAAATACAGGGGGCAGATAGAATCCTATATTACCGGGGATGACAAGTTCGTAAATACCTTAAAACCATATAGTGTAGATAAAAATGCTCCCGGCATTGTAAAGGATATGGCAGTCGCTGCAAGAAAAGCCGGTGTCGGGCCAATGGCAACGGTTGCCGGAGCCATATCCCGGTACGTGGGAAATGATTTACTGAAACATTCCCGGCAGTTAATAATTGAAAACGGCGGGGATGTATTCATAAAATCCGATAAGCCGAGAAAGATAGGCCTTTATACCGGTAACGATAAAATTGATAAAAAGCTTGTGCTTGAACTGGCTCCTTCTGAATATCCCCGCGGCATATGCGCTTCATCGGGCAAGGTGGGCCACTCGCTGAGTTTTGGCAGGTCGGATACCGTGGTGATACTTTCAGGTGATGTTATAATTGCGGATGCTGTTGCTACGGCAACAGGAAATATAGTTAAAGATATCAGTGATATTAAGAAGGGAATAGATTTTGCCAGGAGCATAGAAGAAGTTACCGGAGTATTGATTGTCATGGACGGTCATATTGGTATCTGGGGTGAGATGAAACTTTCTCGTTAATAACAAAATGAATGTAACAATACTTATAGTTATTATAGTAACGCTTATGGCAATAAATGTAACATTGCTCCTGGCATTGCTTGGTAAAAAGTTAAAGCACAATAGAAAAAAAAGAAGAAGTTCTCGTTTGCCGGTTAACATATTTCCCGAAAGGTTTTATGTTGATGGCAGGGTGGACGTGTTACTGGAAAACAAGGCTTGTATAAAAAACATAAGCGATACGGGACTTGCGGTTGAGTCGGATTATTCCATGAAAAAAAACATGAAAATATTATTATGGTTCAAGCTGCCCGGCAAAGAAACCCGGATTGAAGTAGAAGGCCGCGCAATGTGGATAGGAAAGGATTTTCATGAAAGCATATCGGGTGTAAAATATACTCACATAAAAAATGATGATAAACTGCTTATCAATGAATTCATAGCTTTAAACATGAAGAAAGAATAGATTGAAAACTCCGATGAAAGATACAATTTATATTGCCAACCGGTATTTTTTCGTGTATAATATTTATACACTGTTTATTGTTTGAATTGTGAGAAAAAGGGGCGCAGGTGGCAGTAAGAATAAATAGAAGGAAAGAAAAGGTTCAGCTTTCAAGGCTTGTAAACATGAAGTCTTCAAATGCGGTATTTGAAGAGGTCAGGAATAATTTTATAAGGTTTTACCCCGCATCCGCTTTTGAAGAAATAAAAAAGATGTATAAGGATTTTGTTGATTTATTCAGCGGAAAATATCCCGGTTATCAAAGCTGTAATACCATGTATCACGATAAGATACACACCACAGACACGCTTCTTGCCCTTTCAAGGTTGATTGACGGATATAACATAGAAAGAAAAAGGAAACTGCCGTTGAAGAGGGTAAACCTGGCATTGATTGCAATGCTTTTTCATGACAGTGGGTTTATACAGAAAAAAAGAGACGTTAAGGGTACCGGGGCGAAGTATACAAAAGAACATATAGTGAGAAGCATCGAGTTTATAAAAAGTTATTTTGCTAAAGTAGGGCTGAGCGCGGAGGGTTTTATATCGGTAAAGAACATGATAAGCTGCACGGGACTTACGACCAATATCTCAGGAATAAGATTCAACGATAAAGCGGAGGAAACTCTCGGTGTCATGCTTGGGACGGCCGATGTTCTCGGGCAGATGGCGGACAGGAATTACCTGGAAAAACTTCTTTTACTTTATCACGAGTTCAGGGAAGGGAATGTTCCCGGTTACGAATCCGAACTGGATCTTCTAAAGAAAACCCTGATATTCTATGGTTTTATTCAAATGAAACTTGCAAATGATTATAAAGGTGTTTACAGGTTTGTAAAAACTCATTTCAGCAGAAGGTATCATATCAACAAGGACCTGTATCAGGATGCCATCGGGAAACAGATGAAATACCTGAAAAAGATTCTAAAGAATTCACCTGAAAAATACCGGAATAATTTAAGAAGAAGAATAAACCCAACAAAAATAATAATCAATTAGCACCAATCATTCTGCGCGATTATACTCTTAACTACACTGTATATAATTATCTGTATAGGGATATTAAATGAAAATATTAGGTATTGATGAAGCAGGCAGGGGTTGTGTCATAGGGCCAATGGTTTTCTGCGGAGTTCTGTGTCATGATGAGGATAGCGCTAAACTGCTTAAAATGGGAGTTAAGGATTCAAAGGAACTCAGCCGGTCGAGAAGAGAGGAACTTGCCGAAAAAATAAGGGAAATGGCATGCGATTACACGGTAATTGAGATAACGCCGAGTGAAATTGACAGTGAAAATATAAATAAACTTGGTATGGATAAAACAATTGAGATAATTTCAAAACACGAACCCGGCAGGGTGTATCTTGACGTTCCGGTAAGCGGAAACGGTATTGCCCGGTATAACGGCAAGGTAAAAGGGCATTTTAAAGACATCCCCCTTGAGGTGGTCGGTGAAAACAATGCCGATAAAAAATATCCCGTGGTAGGCGCTGCATCCATTATTGCTAAAGTCCACAGGGATAAGGTTATTAATGAAATAAAACAGTCGTACGAGGATTTTGGTTCAGGATATCCTTCAGACCGGAAGACAGTGGATTTCCTGAAAAGATATTATGACACTAACGGGGAGTTCCCGAAAGATATTATAAGAACAAAATGGAAGACACTGGATAACATCAGGCAAAGGGAGTTGTTTTAATGCGAGAAATCAGGATACTGCATACCGCAGACATACACCTGGACCGCCGCTTCAGGGGGTTTGGCGGACTTAAGGGTACTAAGAGGAGGCTGGAAATCCAGGATAGGTTTGTCCATGTCATGGAGACGGCGCAAAAGGAGAAAGTCCATGTGGTTCTTATCGCCGGTGACCTATTTGATAACAATAACCCGTCCCCGGGTACCGTCGGAATCGTCAGGGAACGGTTTGAAATACTGGGAAGAAACGGAATCCAGGTCCTGATAAGCCCGGGAACGCATGACTGCAATGACGGCAATTCAATATGGAACAGGGAAGACTTTCCTGAAAATGTCCATGTATTTAAATCACCTGTTCTTACAGGCAGGAACATGCCCGGTATAAACCTGACGGTTTTCGGGGCAGCAAACGATACTTCAAATTCCGACAGGCATCCCCTGCGCGATGTTAAGCTTGACATGGAGAATTCATGCGGGAACAAAATAATCATGGCGCACGGTTCGGTGCCGGTGCCGTGGGCGGTGAACGATAGTTATTTCCCGATTTCAGAGGAAGAAATCAATCTGACAGAGGTTGACTACGTGGCGCTGGGGCATTATCATTCATACTATCCTTTCAATACGAGGATAAAGGCGGCGTATCCCGGCTCGCCCGTACTGCTTGATTTCGAGGAAAACAAGGAAAAATACGCGCTCCTGGTGAGGATAAGCGGTTCGGAAGTAAGTATTGACCCTGTAAAGGTGGAACAGAAGTATGAAATGAGCGAAACTGATATTGAATGCGCAAACATACTTACGGGGGAAGACCTTATTGGGAAATTAAAACCGCTTGCTTCCGGAAATAAAATCCTGCGCGTGAAACTAAAAGGCTCTCCTGCGATTAATGCGGACATTGACAGTATCCTCAGCAGGGCATCAGAGTATTTTGAAGAAGAAAAAACCTTCTTTCACGTGCTCTGGAAAAACCAGACAAGAATACCCCGCAGGACAATGCCGGATGAAAATACGGTCAGGGGAATTTTCATTAAGAAACTTACAGAAAAAATTGATTCACTGCCTGAAGAGGAAAAGATGAAATACGAAATTGCCCTCCATCTTGGAGTGAGGGCATTGGACGAGGGGAAGCTCTAGTCTATAATGATAATTAAACAACTGTCAATGACAAATATAAGGCGCTTCAAGAGCAAGGTTGTAGCCTTCAATAAAGGGCTTAACGTAATCTGCGGCCCCAACGAGTCAGGCAAGTCAACCATTGTGGATTGCCTTGCGAACATGCTGTTTGCAAAAACAGATTCTGCCGCAGGTTTGTCCATGCTCGGGTGGGGCGCTGATACCGCTAATGCAGAATTGACTTTCATGAGCTCGGATGCCATGGAGTATACGCTTATAAAGGATTTTGGCAAGAATGGCGGGGCCAGGCTGACAAAAGACGGCGCAGTTCTTACGGAGAACGTAAGCAGGATTCAAAAAATGATTTTATCCGAGACCGGCGTGAATGATGAAAGGGTATTCAGAAACATATTCTGCCTTAACCAGGGTGAAATGCTGAGGGTTTCCGGCGAAAGCATTAAAACCAAACAGAAGATAATAGGCCTTATATCAGGTTCCAGCCAACGCTTTACTTCTCAGCACGCCCTTAGCGTGCTTGAGGATGAAATAAAAAGAATAGGCGGCATGAGCCGGTCTCCTGACGTTAATCTACAGAAGGGCGTAATAGGGTGTCTTGAAGAAGAGAAGAGAGCGTTGACTGATAACCTGCATTGCGTGGAGGAACTGGACGCAACAAAAAGAAAGCTGGATGAAATCAATACCAGGGAGCTCCGGAAGAAGGAAGAAATTAACAACTACGAACAAATACTGGATGGCAACAGGCAACATAACGCGCTCAATGATTCAAAACAGGAAGAAGCCGTAAAAAGACTTGAACTGCGCAGGAAGCTCAATCAAATAATGCGAGTCAATGACAGGATTAAGGAAAATAAAGAAAAAACCGGTAGATTGATATACAGGTTAAATCCAGTGTTTCTTGTACTGGGAATAATACTGTTTATTTCGGGTTCCATGATGTTCCTCTCGGAGAAGATGCTTCCTGGCGCCGCGGGATGGGCATCCGGCGTCCTGTTGTTCCTGGTTTTTATGCTGTCACCGAAACGCAAGCTGAAACAGAAGGAGGAAATACTGTTTGCAAAGCTGGAGGCGCTTGCCGGTGAAGACGGGGGCAGGAAAATCGAAGAGAAAGAACAGGAATTACTGCAGAAGGTATATAACATTGAAAAAAACATGGAGGGCCTGGGAAAGTATAAATTGAAGCCGGCTCAACTCCTGGAACATGAGAAAACACTGAAGAAGCTGAGTATTGAGTACGAAGGGCTCCTTGACGTGCAGAAATCCCTGGAGGCGGATGAAAAGGCTTTCAGGTCAACGGTGGCTTCTGACAGGGCGGAAACGGTAGATGGAATAGGATGGGTTGAAGAGAAGATTGAATCTTCCGGAAAGAGGCTTGAATCCTGCAGGATAGCCATAGACTTCCTTGAAAAGGCGGACAGTGAAACAAACCGGGTACTGATGCCTGAACTCAAGACGGAAACAGAGAGTATCATGAATAATATTACAGGGGGAAAGTATAACCGGGTGGAAATAGACAAGAAGGAATTTGATGTCAAGGCCTTCTCCGTTGAAAAAGGAGAGTTTGTTGACTCAAAAGAACTCAGCGCGGGGACTCTTGACCAGCTGTATTTTTCTCTCAGGCTGGTGCTGGCAAGAATTATAGCCCATCACAAACATGTCCCCCTGATACTTGATGATCCGTTTGTCTACTTTGATAACCAAAGGAAAGAAAATGCCATGGGTTTATTAAGTAAACTATCGGAAGATTATCAAATACTGGTCTTTAACTGCTCCGACATGTTCCAGGCAGCCGGTAAAAACATCCGCATATAGAACCACCACTAAACTAATCCAACACCCGTTCTCACATACACTAATATGATTCGTTGTTAAATTCATTGATAATTCTGATATGCATGAAATAAAATACAACATTTACTTGACAGATAATCATACATATGGTATAATATAGATATAATCAAAACAACAGAAATAATGACGTTAGGTAACACGAGGTGTCGCCATAGATGCTTGAAGAGACGCGAAAGGAGCGGAATAATGAGTGTTTTTGATAAATTACTGGGTAGAAGGATAAAAGGTTTAAGAGAGAAAAGGGGTTTTTCTCAGGAAAGTCTTTCTAAAGTGATGAAGATTGGCAGAGTATCACTTTCGCAGCTGGAAAATGGAGAAAGAAAAATATCGGCTGAAGAAATAAAAACATTCTCGAATGTTTTCAATATGGATGCTGATGTGCTTCTTGGCAGGAAGAAAGAGGCTAAGGTAGTCCTGGAGAAGGGGAAAGCAGGGAAGGTTACCAGGAAACAGGAAACAAGAATAAGTGTTCCGCAGAAGAAAATAGAAAAGTTTAAAGCAGTATTACTTTATATACTGAATAAAGTGGGGTCAAAGAATAATATTGGCGAAACAGTGATATATAAACTCCTTTATTTTATTGATTTCAATTATTATGAAAGATACGAGGAGCAGCTTATGGGCGCTACCTATATGAAAAACACACATGGCCCAACTCCCCTGGAGTTCAAGAAAATAACAGACAGTATGGAGGGAAAAGAATTAACGAAGTGCAAAATAGACTATTTTAAATATCCCCAAACAAAATATCTCCCGCTAAAAAAACCTGATATATCAGTGTTGAAAGCAACGGAAATAGAAGTTATAGAAGATGTTTTGAAAAAGTTGTCTGATATGAATGCTAATGAAATAAGCGAGTATTCTCATAAAGATGTGCCCTGGATGACAACGGAAGATGGAGAAAGAATAGATTATGAATCAGTGTTTTACCGGACAATGCCCTATTCTGTGAGGACATATGACGAAGAGAATATTTAAAGACATCAAGAGGCTTCCTGTATTTGAAAGGGATTTAAAAAAAACTTAGAAGGTTCAGGACTCTTGAAGACGATATAGCTAGTTTTATAAAACATCAATTAACACTATATCACAAGTTGAAAGTAGATAATAGGGGAATATTTCAAATACCGGGACTGGGTATCAGCTGTCCTAAAATATATAAAGCAAAGAAATTCGCCTGTAAATCACTCAAAGGTAAAGGCGCGAAAAGCGGGATTAGGATAATTTATGCTTATTACGAAAAAGAAGATATCATTGAACTTATAGAAATATATTTTAAAGGTGATAAGACAAACGAAGACAAAAGCAGAATAATAGGATTATACAAAAAATAGAATATCTCATTTAAAACAAAGATGTCTTCGTGTATATTTAACGTAAGAGGTAGAAAAACAAGGATATAAAATCATGAAATACGGTATAATCGCGGATATTCATTCCAACCTGCATGCGCTTGAGACGGTTCTATCCTGGCTTGAAGATGAAGAAAGGGTGGATGGATATATCTGCCTGGGAGATATCATCGGTTACGGAGCGAAACCCAATGAATGCGTGGGGGTGATAAGGAAACTCAGGAAATGCCTGAATGTAGCCGGTAACCATGAATGGGCAGTGCTGGGGTTGGCGGATATGTCATTGTACAATCTCGTTGCTAAGGAATCGCTTGAGTGGACGGCGGGACGGTTAACGGATGATAATATGAAATGGCTTAAGGGCATGAAAAAAGTATTTAAAAAGAAAAGTTTCATGATGGTTCACGGCAGTCCCGGGAACCCTGTTTATGAATACGTTAGCAACGAGTCGGTTTTCATGAAGAACATGTCTTTAATCAACCCGAACGTGTGTTTTATCGGGCATACCCATATATCGGAATACTATTATGCTGATTCAGCAGGAAGAATAGGAACTGAGTTATTGAAAGACAACGGAATAATAGAAATAAAGCCTTCATCCAGGTACCTTATAAACTGCGGGAGCGTGGGCCAGCCGAGAGGTGGGGCGGACAAGAGGGCAAGTTTCGGTATTTATGATGATAAAACCGGGGTTGTCAGGCTCAAGAAACTTACATACGATATCAAGAAAACGCAGGAGGAGATAATAGAAGCGGGCCTCCCGGAATCCCTTGCGGAGAGACTGTCATTTAAGGTCTGACCCCTTTAATTGATTATTTACAAATTATTTACTTGCATTTTATAATTAAATATATTAGAATATACTTGTGAGTGACTGAGCAGAATTCAGTCACTCTTTATTTTTCAGAATAAAAATGTACTGCTTAGGATAGCACAAAAGCAATAATTAGAGGAGAGAGCCATGTTAGAAGGTGAACTGGTAGGAGTTTTTGAACAAATAGAAAGAGAAAAGGGAATACCCAAGCAAGAGCTGCTGGTAATGATAGAATCAGCGTTGAGTTCGGCATTTCGCAAGCATTCCGGCAATAACCAGTCCCTGGAAGCTCATATAGACGCTGAAACCGGTATAATTTCAGCTTTTATAAAGAAAAAAGTGGTTGATGAAGTCACCGATAGCGCAAACCAGATATCCCTTGAGGAAGCGTTAAAGATGGATGCCACCGTCAAAGTTGGAGATGAAGTGAAGGTGGAGATAAAGACGGAGGAGTTTGGCAGGATGGCTGCGCAGACGGCAAAACAGGTGATAATGCAGAGAATAAGGGAAACGGAGAAAGAGAATCTTTACAAGGAAATGAAGGAAAGAGAGGGAGAGGTTGTTAACGGTATCGTGCATCGCATTGCAAAGAGGAGTATTATTGTTGATATAGGCAAGGTGGAAGCGATACTTCCGAATAATGAAAGAATAAGAAATCATAACTATAGCATGGGCGAACGTTTGAAGGTGCTTATAATTAAGGTTGAACAGACCCCGCAGGGGCCTCAGGTTATAGTTTCAAGAATTAATCTTGAGTTGGTGAAGGCATTATTTGATTATGAAGTTCCCGAAGTTCATGACAAAACCGTAGAAATAAAAAATATTGTAAGGGAACCCGGCATCCGCTGTAAGGTTGCGGTTATTTCCAATAATTCGAAAGTGGATCCCGTTGGCGCTTGTGTGGGAGTGAAGGGAATCCGGATACAGGCCATTATAAATGAATTGCACGGCGAAAGAATGGATTTAGTGCCTTACGTGGAAAACAACATGGAGAAATATATCGGTAATTCGTTAAATCCCGCCAAGGTGCTCAGGGTCGCGCTTGATACGGAAAAGAGAAATGCAAGAGTTACCGTTGCTGATGATATGCTCTCACTTGCCATAGGAAAGCTGGGGCAGAACGTGAGACTGGCTGCGCGCCTTACCGGGTGGCATATTGATATAAAAAGCGAAGGGCAGAGAAAAGAAGAGGAAAAAACCAAAAAGGACGGGGTGATGAAGGCGTTGCTTGAACTGCCCGGCGTCGGAGTTAAAACGGCGGAAAACCTGGCTGGTTATGGTTTCGTTTCGGTGGAAAGTATTGCCGGAGCGGATATCTCTATCCTGGAGGGGATTTCCGGTATAGGAAAGGCGATGGCAAAGAAGATTTATAAAGCCGCTAAGGTTTGGGGGGAGAAAAAAACCTGAAGCCTGTTGAAGGGGACATGAAAGGATAAGAAGTAAATATGATAGTCAAAGAACTTTCGAAAAAACTGGGTGTTGCTACAAAGGATTTGATTAAGCCGTTAAAAGAACTGGCAAGCGATGCAAAGAAAGCGGGTGACAAACTTACCGGTAAGGAAGTCAAGTACCTGACATCGCTGTTCAAATCAGGCGGAGCTAAAAAAGCGGCTGAAAAGGCGCCTGCAAAAAAGAAAACAGTTAAAAAAGAAAAAGCGCCTGAGAAAACCGCCAACAAGGCGAAGCCTCAAAAAGCAAAAGCCCCGAAGAAGGAAAAGACTGTCATTAAAAAGAAAGCCGTCAAAAAGAAGACACCTCTCAAGAAAGAACCCAAACCAAAGAAGAAAGTTGTAAAGGAAAAAATAGTAAAAGAGAAAGCGGATGCCAGGAAGGCAGTGGTTAAAGAAAAAAAGAAGAAACCGCCGGTGGCGGAAAAGATAGTCCCGCCCAGGGAAGAAACTCCCATTAAAAAGCCTGAGCCCGCAAAACCAAAAATACCTGATGTTGTTCCTGCCGAAGAGCCTGAAAAGAAACAAGAGGCTGTCCCTTCAGTTTCGGCAAGAATTACCGTAAAAATAAATGAGGCAACAACAACAGGCCAGCTTGCCGATAAGATGAAGGTGAAGGTTGGGGATGTTATTAAAGCGTTGATAGGCCAGAATGTCCTTGTAACAATAAACCAGAGGCTGGATAAGGCTACGGCTGAATTGGCTGCTGATGCTTTTAATTGTAATGTTGAGTACGTTGATTTGTACGGTGAGGAATTTGAGGAGAAGGAAGAAGAAAAAGAAGACAAGTCAAAGTTGAAGTCGAGAGCTCCGGTGGTTACCATAATGGGTCACATTGACCATGGAAAGACCTCTATACTGGATGTAATAAGAAGAAGTAAAATAACTGACAGGGAATCGGGTGGAATTACGCAGCATATAGGGGCGTACCATGTAAAACTTGAAAAGGGAATGATAACCTTCCTTGATACTCCGGGTCATGAAGCTTTTACCGCCATGAGAGCAAGGGGGGCAAAAGTTACGGATATAGTGGTGCTTGTTGTTGCGGCTGACGATGGGGTAATGCCCCAGACGGAGGAAGCGATAGACCATGCGAAGGCCGCGGGCGTGCCGATTATAGTAGCCATTAATAAAGTTGATTTGCCTAATGCTGATGTTGAAAAAGTAAAACAGGGACTATCAGCAAAAGGCATGGTGGCTGAAGACTGGGGTGGAAAGACCATCATGGTGGAGGTTTCCGCCAAACAGAACAAGGGTATAGACCAGTTGCTTGAGATGATACTTCTTGAATCGGAAATGCAGGAAATGAGGGCCAACCCTGACAAGAAGGCATCCGGAATTGTGATTGAGGCGGAAACCAGCAAGCAGAAAGGGAATGTTGCAACAGTATTGGTCCGGTCGGGCACTTTAAATGTCAGGGACCCGTTTGTGTGCGGTTTCACGTCAGGCAAGGTTCGCGCCATGCATGATGACTGGGGCAGGAGAATTGAAAGCGTAGGACCCTCCATGGTTGCTGAAGTATTGGGTTTTAATGACTGCCCGCGTGTTGGTGATAAGTTTTTTACTGTTGATAATATTCAAGCTGCAAAAGAAATAGGCAAAACAAGAGAATCCCATAGAAGACAGGACGAGATGGTGGGATCCAGGAAGGTAACTCTTGAAGATTTACACAGGCAGATAGAAGAGGGCGCTATAAAACAGTTTAACGTAGTCGTGAAATCGGATGTGCGCGGTTCTGTGGAGGCATTATGCGATTCTCTTGAAAAAATAACCACCAAGGAAATAAAGTTAAAGATAATCCGCAAGGATATTGGGGCGATAAATGAAAACGATGTGAACCTTGCCGCGGCTTCAAACGCTTTGATTATCGGAATGCACGTGCGGCCGGCGATGGGGGCGCAGTTTCTCGCAGAGAAGCAGGGGGTGGAAATCCGCTCCTATAATGTTATTTATGAGATCATTGATGAAATTAAGAAAGCCCTGGAGGGAATGCTTGACCCTGAAGTCAAGGAAAAATTCCTCGGACGGTGCAATGTAAAAGAAATATTCAGAACCACGAAGACCAGGTTGATAATAGGCTCTCATGTGTTTGAAGGGAAGATTGTAAATAATGCGAAGGTAAGAATTTTGAGGGAAAATGTGATTGTTGCCGAGGGAAAAATAAATTCCTTGAGGAGATTTAAGGACGACGTGAAGGAAGTGAGCCAGGGAATGGAGTGCGGTCTTAGTTTTGAAAACCTTAGTAACATAAGAGTTGGCGATGAAATAGAGTGTTATACAGTGGAAACAGTTAAGAAAAAACTGGTTATTGAAGATTAAAGAATAGTTAGGATAATTACGATGCTGCCGTATAAACGTTCAAATAGAGTCGCAAAATCAATACAAAGAGCAGTTAATGATTTTTTGCAAAAAGAGACCAACACGGATGGTCTTGGGATAATAACGATTACCGATGCCAAGCTGTCCAACGACCTCAGGCACGCGTCTGTTTATTACAGTGTTTACGGTTCGGATAAAGATAAAAAGAAAGTGTCTAATTTTCTGGCTAAAATAACACCTTCTCTAAGAGGTTTTGTGGGAAGGCTGACAAAACTAAGGTTTACTCCGGAAATTGTTTTTAGATATGACGAGACCGTAGAGTATGCGGCAAGAATTGATGAATTGATTCACCAGATTAATGATGAAGATAAGAAATAAGGCACCTGAATGAATAATGACGGAGTAATTAAGGATATACTGGAAGTTGTTAATA
>JAUXDE010000013.1 GCA_030618495.1 Clostridia bacterium | reverse complement strand
ACACTTGGTTTAGGAAACCAATGCTCTATCCAGCTGAGCTACGGGGCCGTGGGTTTTTATGAGATTAAGCGAATATTATTCTATCGGTATTACAAATGTGCCGATAACAGTTACAGTTTTTGTGGAATTCCATACTTCAGCCACGAAATCAAAGCTACCTTTTATCAATGCGTCGGTGTACTGCTCTATAACAATTGTGCCACTCTCTCCTTCCGGAGAACTTGTGTATACAATAGTATCTTTGTACGTTTCGTAAGAAGTATACGGAGTCGTATTGGAATCTATGAACATCATATATGGAGAGCTTCCTAAATAATGAGTTCCTTCACTAACATCCATCAGGTCCCATGAAATTTTTGTGTTTGTTTCTTCATCATAAGCTTCCATCCACAGCGGTTCACCTGTGCCATTGCCATAATCCGGTAATTCCGCTTCTGCTTTAAAAGAACCGGTGTAACTGCCGGTTATTTCAGCTTCTACGGGTTTTCTGCTACAGCCGCAGACAAAAACCATTAGCGCCAAACAAGTAAATAATGCGAGCTTTTTCATTCAGTTCATCCTCCCTGTTTTTTAATACTGCCCATTTAAAATATGCGACAGTTTCTTCCCTTGACTCATTTCATTCTCTCAGGACTTCAACTGGTCGCCCTTTAACTATCTCTCCTCGCTCAGGATCTTCGACTATCCAGCTGAGCTACGGGGCCATTTGTATGAATTAGTAATTATATTAAAATATTGGAATTATGTAAACTAAAATGTTACTTGTCTTTTATCATTTTCTTTATTTTCATTATCATTTTACTGGCCAGTTCAGTGTATTCAACGCTTTCCTTAATGGAAATAAATATACCTCCGGAATATAGGTCTTCATTTCTTTTCATCCTCATGGCATTTCCGATATTCATTACAGTTTCATCTTTAAGTAGTTCACTCATTTTTTCCAGAATTATAACATGATGTCCGGGAATACTTCGCACTTTCACCTTTCCTGTATTGGCTATCAAGGCTATGCCTGCTTTTATTAATGCATTATAACTAAATATAAACTTAACTTCAGGATTATTGTCTGACTTAGCGATGTTAATATCTCTTAACGCATTATTGAGATACTGATTAATCTGCTCGGGAGTGAAATTAGTTTTAACAAAATATTTTGATTCAAACATTAAAATACCTTTATTTTCTTGTTATTCATTATGTTGTATATAAAGAGATTTTTGTTTTTAACTTTTTGCTTGAATTCTTTTTCACTTATGTTTATTGCGTTGATGTCTCTGGTTATTGTTTTTTGCAGGGAGCTTATTCTGTTTTGAAGGGTCTTTATATCATGGTCGCCTATTACTATTATGTCTATATCACTTGAAGCGTCCATCCGGTCTTTTGCATAGGAACCATAAATATATGCTTTCTTGATATGAGGTATATCTATTAAGATATTTTTCAATTGATATTCAAATCCAATAGTTTTGGTTACAAGCTTTTTGTATTCATTATATAAAGGATATTTCTTATTTAAAGAGTAATATTTTAAATTCCCGGTTGGTTTATTTATAAATAATCCTTCTCCTTCAAGTTCCTTGAGCTTTTTAACAAGATTTCTTTTGTCAACTTTTAATAGGCGAACCAGTTCATTTATATACAGGCTTTCGTGTTCATGAAGAAAAAAGAAACCGAGAATTGATTTTGTTATTTTTGAGTTTAAAGAAAGCATATTTATTCCTGTTAGTTAAAGGTGTTATTGATTACACCTATAAGTGTAATATAATACACCGCATAAGTCAAGTGAAAAATAAAATAAATGTTTTTAAAATGGACAATCACTTACTGGAATATAAGCCGGTTGAAAAAAAGCAGCCTGTCTCTTTTTTGTCCTGTTGTTCATTCAAAATCGCGGGTTATTATGCCGGGCAGTCCTTTTCCATTCTTTTGTTCATCCTCTTTTCCTTGTTTTACTTCAGGTTCAGGTGTTTCTTCCTCTCCCTTTCTTCTTATTTCATCAAATCTAAATTCTTCTATCAGTTCAAGGGTTTTTCCTACTTCTTTTTCCATGAATTCTTTTTCCCTGCAGTCCGGCATGTCTCTTACCGAGCATTTCAGGGCATTCTTGTCCAACCCCATTTTTATGTAACAATCAGCTTCCCCAGAACAGGCGTCTATCATATACCCTTTCACCTTGTTCATTTCGTTTTCTTTTCCTTTTTCGTTTTTCAGGAATTCCAGTTTCTTTCTTAGAATGCTCATTGCATCGCCATAGTAATGGCGGGCCATCCCCCATGTTTTTTCTTTTTTAAATTGCCAGGCTTTTTCAAGGTCTCTTATTGCTTCTTTTATTTCAAGGTCGTATTCATTAACGTATCTTTTGTTCCCCTTCAGGTTATCCATGGCTTTTTTCTCTATTTCGCCTTCTTTGCCAACGGCATTATTATGAACAGCCAGGCCTCTTCTGCCATAGTTCCTGTCTTTAAATGCCGTTGATATTCTTGCGTATATCTGGGAGGCCGTATTATACTCGCCAAGTATTTCATTAAGTTCCCCCGCCCTTCTCAGGAGGTCTTTTTTAAGGTTCATGTTCTTTTCAGTCATGGCGGAATTTTCATAGATTTCCGCAAGCAGGCTGGTTAAGCCGTAAATCTTGTAGAAACTTTCCAGGACGAAAATAATGCCGCTTTCATTTTTCCTGTGTTTATCCATAGTCTTCAGGTTTTCGCTCAAGGTGTTTTTCGGGGAAAAATATATTGGGTTATTTCCCGACAAATTGAAGGATAGAAGTATGTTCTCTCTATCTCCGGTTTTATTTTTCAGTTCATTAAAAAGCCCGGAAAGTTCATTGGTATTATATACCATTTATTCTCCTAGTTAATGTTTTTTCGCCTTTCCCGTGAATAAAAGGGGAAATGCTATATCACTCGTGCAGCAGGGAACCCAGACGGCGATGAACAGGAAGAAGAAAACAACCACGCATGAAAACCAGTCCAGGGGCCCGTCCATAGCCATTAGTACATGGAACAGGGATGCGCTCGTGCTTAGTAATACATGAGCGGCATGAGGAAATTTTGTTGATGGCGCAAAATAAGCAATGGTAATTCCCGCAAGAGCCAGCGGGTTTACCAGCCACCATTTTTCTATAAAACCAATATGAGGTTCACTGCGCGGCATTTTGAGTAAAACCTCGCCTAAGTAGGGAATCAATGAGTCGCTTATGGTAGCTATTCCCACGGAACCCGCATAACCCACCGCGAGAAATACCCACGGGGCATAATTGCGCTTTGCATGGAGTTTGAGCATTGATACGGTGACAAGCGCGCTTATTATTATATGCATTGGATGAAGTATGTAGAAAACAGTATGTGAAACCTCATGAGGCATCCTGTGAAAGATTATTACAATAATAATTCCTATGATTGCTCCGAAAATGGTAAAGGGTAAGTGTTCCTTTAATTCTTCAAGAATCTTTTTAAGCATATTAGTGTCTCCTTAATAGTTAGAAACGCAGGCCTGCATAAAAATAATAATTCATCAAGCCTATGTCCAAGTCTTGCGTGATTGTTACGTTATAACCGTCATCATATTTTCTTCTGTCGCCTACTACTACGGTGAAGAGTTCATTTATCCCGGTAAAATATATGAATATGTTGTCACTTATGGGGAGTTCCAACTTAAATCTTATAAGATGATTTCTTACCCCGAGCGTGGCGTTAACGGTATATAGATAATCTTCAGGTATATATCTTCCGGGGTAGTCGGTGCCCCGGTAGGTGTAACTTAGAGAAATAGCGGGGATCATTGGCTTCCATGAAGATGTTTTTATGCCTGCCGTAATTTCATGTTGCGTGTATTCGTAATAATCCGGGATATAGAAATCATAGTAAGTGTTGTAGTAGTTCTGGCCTGATATATTCCAGAGTAAACTACCGTCAAGAAATATCCCGGCCTTGCCCGGAAGGAAGTAATATGAAGCATTGGCTTTTACGGTATTACGCAGGTCATCACGGGTGTTTTCGGAGAAACCGCCTGTTTCAGTAGTAATCTTCTGCCAGGGATAAAGCAGGTAGTCCAGCGAATAATAATATGACAGGGAGTATTTCGTGTTTGCAAGTTTAGCTAAGATCTTCTGTGATTTTGAATTGAAGTCATTCATAAATTCTTCCTGCAATTCGCGGATTTCATCTTCATATTTTTCTATTTGCGATATAATTTTATTTTTCTTGTTTCCTTTCTCCTTTTCCGCTTTTTCTTTCAATTTTATGATTTTTTTATTCAGTTTATTATGTTTTTTTTCCGCTATTTTGGATCTTTTTTTCTGCCAGTCGTATGTTTTTGCGTCACTGATGAGCGGGGAGTAAAGATTGTCTATACCGAAATATAACTTAAATTTATGGTAGTTGTAATCATTATCAGCAGTGTAACCTAAATTAAAGTATTCAGACATGTTAATGGAATTGTAGAAATCGTAATAGTTATAGTTAACGCCGTACCTTATTCTTTCGGGAGTCATCCTTCCCTTGTTTAAGATGAAATCATATTCAAATGTCTGGGTGTCTTCCGTTTCGGGGTTTAAGAATTCTATTTTTTCAGTAACAGTCCTGTCCTCAACTATTGTTGTTCCCCTGGTTGCTCTTTCTATATTTAAGGAGGCTTCAATATTACCGTTATTGAACAGGCCTTTTGACCATGTTTGGGTTTCCCTGTTCTGGTAAAGGTCAGTGGTTCCCGAGAAGTGTATGTTAATTGATGATTTTTTCATGAGTTTTAGAAAGTCAAAGGAAAGAATATGGTGCTGGCTTGCAACATAATCCAGTATACCTTCGGGCACAAGAACGAGTTTATTGATTGATTCATAGAAACTCCGGTGGCTGATATATATTTTATTACTGCCGTTCTTCCCAAAGGATAGTGACGGGGCATTTATTGATAAAAGGCCGTTATAGATGATTTCAGTAGGGTCGCCATTATCTGACCACGTTGACGTGCCAGCCCCGAACAGCAGTGTAAGGATTTTATCGTTTTCACCTGCGTGGGAAACGCCCGAGCCGGAAGGGCCAAGGATAAGGGACAGGAATAAATAGACCCACAGCCAATGTTTCAGGCGCGGGAAGTATTTGTTCATGAAATCAGGTGATGAAAAGGTTTTTACTGGAGAAGTTAGGATCACTTGTAAGATTAACCCCCAATCTTCTTAAGCCTGCTTCATCGCCGGGGGTGGGAATATGAGTCATGTGGATTTCGCACCCGTGGAGTTTCGGTAATATTTCCATGGCTGATTTAGCGGCAGGGTTGGTGGTGGCGCTTATGCTGAGTGCGATAAGGATTTCCTCCAGGTTCATGCTTGCATTCCTGGTATTTAAAAGTTTCCCTTTTAAACTGCCTATGGAATCAATTATGTTTGGGGACAATAAATGCATGTATTCGGGAATATGCGCTAAGTTCTTTAACGCATTTAAAATAACGCTTGAACCGGCGTGCATAAGGGGAGAATTGTTTCCCTTGATGATAATATCGCCGCCTAAATCTATGGCTGCGCCGCAGTATATGCCTTCATTCCCTTTTTTCTTTTTCACGGCATCCTTTGCAGCCTGCCTTGCCGGTTTGACCACCTTCCTGTCATCGGGTTTTATGTTAAGTTCTTTCATGAGGAGTTCAAGTCTTTGAACCACGCTCTTATCCACGAAGCCCATTACATGCTCGCATTTGTACCTGAAATACCTTCTTATGATTTCCTGTTTGGCCGCTTCCCTGACGGTTTTATCATTTGTTATTCCAAAACCGGCCTTGTTTACCCCCATGTCAGTGGGTGATTTGTAGATGGCTGCGGTCCCCGTTATTTTTTCCAGTATGCTTTTGAGGATTGGGAAGATTGCCACGTCACGGTTATAGTTAATGGCTATTTCGTTATATTCTTCCTGGTGGTGAGGGTCTATGAGGTTGAAGTCCTTGATGTCCGCCGTGGCGGCTTCGTATGCCACGTTCACGGGATGTTTAAGCGGTAGATTCCATATGGGGAAGGTTTCGAACTTGGCGTAGCCGGACTTCACGTTTTTCTTGTAGTCATGATAAAGTTGTGAAAGGCAGGTGGAAAGTTTCCCGCTGCCGGGGCCGGGGCCGGTGACTATCACCAGGGGTTTAGTTGTATGGATGCGCTTGTTTGACCCGTACCCCTTGTTACTGACAATCAGGTCCACGTCATTTGGATACCCTTTTATAGGGTAGTGGAGGTAGACTTTAATCTTTCGTCGTTCAAGTTTGTTCTTGAATATTTTTGCCGAGGGTTGATTCTCAAACCTGGTTATCACAACGGCGCATATATCTATATCCCAGCTTTTCAAATCATCTATCAGTTTCAACGCATCAACGTCATAGGTAATTCCGAAGTCCGCCCTTACTTTCTTTCTTTCAATATCACCTGCGTAAATGCAAAGCAGTATGTCTGCCTTGTTTTTAAGTTTTTGCAGGAGACGCATTTTTATATTAGGGTCAAATCCGGGCAGGACTCTTGAGGCATGGTAGTCAAAGATAAGTTTGCCTCCGAATTCGAGATATAACCTGTTCTTGAACTTTTTAACTCTCTTAAGGATGGCAGAGGATTGTTCTTTAAGGTATTTCTCATTATCAAAACCAATCTTTTTTTCCATAATGTTGATAGTATATTACTCAAAAGTTCCGGTATAGTCAAGTTCAAAATAACGAAGTCATTGCGAACACATTCGCTTTGCTCAGTATAAACTCCGTGAAGCAATCTCATCCTTTTAAAAATGGGATTGCCGTGTTCTTCATTCCTTAGCCATTCCTACCAGCAGTCGAGACAGAGCTTGTCAAGAGGTTTTCCTATTGCTTTTGAAAGGTCCTCCTTTTTCGCGTAATTCAGGCTGGTAAGGCCGAGGAACTTGCCTATTTTGCTGACGTGCATTACCCTCGCGATACAGTCCTTCCTCTTCTTGGTTGTTTTGCCGAATTTGCACATGTCCATAAGGGGCGGACAGGCTATCATTGCGTGAACTTCTTTTACCCCGGCTTTCTTAAGTTTGTTAACAAGGTTTTCCTTCATCTGGGTGCCTCTTACGATGGAGTCGTCAGCGATGACGATTATTTTACCTGTTACATTTGCCGAAATAGGCAGTAATTTCAAATCCGCTTCCCTGTTCCTGTCCTTCTGGGTTTCCTGTGTATAGCTCCTGTCCGCGTAGTCATAGCGTATGAATACTCTTTTGTGTGGAAGTTTTGACCCTATGGCATAGCCAATGGCGTGCCCTATCCCGGAGTTGGGGATTTCACCTACCAGGTCCGCTTTTATAGGGTATCTTTTAGCAAGGAGCATTCCCATGTTGTTCCTCGCCTGTTCGACGCTCATGCCGTCAATTATAGATGCGGGAGACGCCGTGTATATCCATTCAAAAGTGCCGTATTTTACAGGGGATAGTTTTAATTGCTTTATGGTTTTTATACCTTTGGCGTTGATAAGCGCTATTTCTCCCGGTTTTACGTCTCTTACTATATTGATATTTAAATTCGGGAATGAGCAGGATTCCGATGAGACTGCGAAAAAATCATTATTCTTCCCGAGTATTAGCGGTTTCCTTCCCCAGCCTCTTGCGGCGTAGATTCCTTCACTTGAAAGAATAATCAATGAGAAATCACCCTCCATTAATCCGGTAAGTTTCTTTATTCCTTCCGGAACATTTTTTTCGGAGGAGATTATACTTGCCATGATTTCTTCGTCAGGGACATATTTTGGATTAACGTATCCTGAGAATGAAATACCTTTTTCAATAAGTAATTCTTTCAGCTTTTTGTGGTTGGAAAGGTTACCGTCGAAGGCAAGTAAAAAACCGTTATTCTTGCTGTAAATGCTGACGGGCTGTCTTGAAGAGTTAACAGTCCCTATACCGAAAGTCCCTTCAAGGTTCTTCATGTTGCCCTGTTCAAAGGCAGCTCTGATTTTACCCTTATGCGTGCTGTTAAAGAATCTCCCGTTATTGTAGACCGCCATGCCGCAGTACTGCTGAGCCCTGTGCTGAAGGTAAAAAGTCCCCATGAATAGCTCGTTGACGCAGTCTTTTTTCTTTATTGAACTAATGCCAAAAATGCCAGCCATTTTCCCTGTCTCCTTTCCTTTGCGCCTGTTTTATATTTTTTGTAAAATGTACTCCATGTTTCCGAGTCCCATCTGCCCGGCGTATTCAAACATTCTTTTGCAATCGGCTTCCGGGTACCTGTCCTTAAAACCGTCTTTTCCCATTTTAGCGAGGATTAAATCATGGCTTGCTTTATCAAGGGCAACGGGATCGGCAGAAGCCAGTATGCCTATATTATCCGCAATGACCTCGCTTTTTGGCATGCAGTCGCAATCACTGGTTACGTGAACGGCGAAGTTAAAGAACACTTTATTCTTGATTTGCGACAGGATTCCAAGGGCGTATTCAACCATTTTTTCCTGGGATAAACGAATGCCCTCGGACCAGGATATATTGACTGCAAAGTGTTTAAAACACGCAATGATACATTCCGAACAGCCCGTACATTTCTTTTTGTCGATGAATGCCTTGCCGTTCTTTTCTATAATGGCGTTCTCGGGACATAAATCCATGCACCTCTTGCAGAGGACGCATTTATCGCCGTTTATGGTGGGTTTGGTGCTGGTATGCTGTATCTGTTTGCCAGCCCTGCTGGCGAATCCCATGCAGATATTTTTCAATGCTCCCGCGTAGCCCGTATTCATGTGCCCGGTGCAATGCGCCACGCTTATCATGTTATCAAAGTACTGTATCGGGGCCGCTGTCTTTATTGAAGTTAAATGGTGTCCCTTTACGCTGAAGCTTTTTTCATTTTCGCCGAATATACCGTCAGCTATTATTAACGGCGCGCCGGTAGTTTCGTAGCCAAAGCCGTGACTGTATGCCAGGTTCAGGTGGTCGACGGCATTTGAACGCATTCCTTTGTAAAGGACATTGGTATCGGTAAGAAAAGGTTTGGCATTCTTTTTCTTTATTGCATCCACGAGTACTTTAATTGCCCGGGGATTTACATAGCCGTCAGTGTCCTCCTCGCCAAAGTGGAGTTTTATTGCCGTGAATTCCCCTTCCCCGACGTTGTTTAAAAGTCCGCTTTGGGTGATTATTTTTCCAAAAGCTGATTTAAGTTCATTTATGTCTTTACTGTCGTCAATGGGTGTGAAATATACTTTACTTTTTTTCATTTTCCCGATTCGTAGGCTGCCCTGAGCCATGACTGGACTTCGTCATTAAGTTCGTTTATTGATTTTATACGGAAATGATGAACATGGTTTTTTGAAGAATGTGTTTCCACGCGGCTGAACCTGGGGCTTTCGATTTTTCCGGGTAACACGACATGAGCATTTAAACCGTACCTGTTAAGGCTTACGGCTGCAAAAGTTATGCGCAACTTAAAACCAATACGGGTCTTGGTGGGTTCAACCGTGACAGGACCGCATTTCTTGACCATTTCCTCAAAACGCTCGTATAACAGAATTGACCGCGGGTTATTGCCGTTGAGGAGTTCTTTAACAGTGAAGTGCCCGCAGGTATGTAATTGGTTATGATGAGCGAAATTCCTGCCGCATTTCGGACATTTCCATAATGGTTTTTCTTCCATTTGTTTTCCTTAACCTTTCGGCTCGCTCAGGACTTAGTGCTGATTGAGCGAATATTTGATATATATAGATTAAAGATACGTTACAGTATTTACGAATAAAAGTATTTAGTACGTTATTGTTTTTGGTTTATTTTTGGAAACGTTATATTTTTTATTTTTTGAATAAACAGCCTGGGATTCTTCGCTTTCAGTGCTCACTTTAATCCTGCTCCTGGTAATATCGATATTATACCAGTTGCCTTTAAATAGGAATTTAAAGGTAAGACTGGCCCAGTGAGAGGGCAAACGGGGGTTAATTTCAAGTTTTTCATAAGAACAGGAAATTCCTCCGAAATTCTCCATTATGATATTGAGGGTACCTGCCATTACTCCTGCATGAATACCTTCAATTGTGGTTCCGCCCTGAGTATCGTAAATATCGCTCTTTGCGCATTCCATAAACCAATCCCATGCGGTTTGGCTGTCTTTTAAATATTTGAGTATATCAGCATGAACGATCATGCTTAAAGTGGAGCCGTGTGAAGTGCGTTTGACGTAAAAATCGTAATTGTCTTTTAATAACTTATTATAGTCCTTGAGATTATGTCCAAGGTTTTTTAGGATTCTTCCTATTTCCAGGGGGCTTAACAGGTAAAAGAGCATAAGAGTGTCCGCCTGTTTTGCCACTTTATATTTATCCGGGGTATCTTTTTCAGACTTGAGGATGCGGTCAATGCGGTGTATGTTCTGATATTTTTTTCTGTACTTCTCCCAGTTAAGTTCTTTTAGATTCATGTAGCCGTCAAACTGGCTTATTATTCCGTTTTTGTTTATGATTACATTAATATTATGCGCGATATCATTCCACTTGGTAAGCTCTGCGGGTTTAAGTTTAACTTCTTCGGTTACTTTCTTCTTGATATTCCGGGGCAGGCTGTCAATTACCATGAGGGTTTTTTCCATAAGCCATGCAACCATTATGTTGGTATAGGCGTTATCGGTTACACCGGATTCCTTTGACCCGTAATATTTCTCATGAAATTCGTCCGGGCCCATGACTCCCCTGATGTGGTACTTTTTTGTCTGCTTGTCGTATTCCGCAATGCTTGCCCAGAAACGGGCAATCTCAAGCATCATCCCGGCCCCGCGGCTGTAAAGAAAATCCATGTCGTTTGTAATGAAGCAGTATTCCCAGATATTGTAAAATATCGCTATTGAAACGTGTCTCTGACGGCAGCTTAAATCAGGGTCCCAGCCGCCCGAAACGGGATTGTAATGTATTACCTGGGTTTCCTCGCTTCCGTCATCGGCGGTTTGCCAGGGGTACATTGCGCCTTTATAGCCGTTTTCTTTTGCGTATTTCTTTGCGGCGCCCAGCCTTTTATGCCTGTAGGTAAGCATTGAGCGGGTTATTTCAGGGAAATGGTGATTAAAAAATGGAAATATGAAGAGTTCATCCCAGAATATATGTCCCCGGTACGCCTCTCCGTGCAGGCCCCTTGCGGGCATGCCTGCGTCAATGCTGTTATTGTGAATGGAAGCGGTTGTTAGCATATGATAAATGTGAAGCCGGGCGGTCTTCTGAACGAACCTGTCGCCGTCAATCGCAATATCGGCTTTATGCCATAGTGAATGCCAGGTCTTTATGTGGGGTTCAAGGATGTCCCGGAATGAATTAACCCTTGAAATCGCTTCCTTTGACGCTTCTTCCGGGGTGGAGCTATTATCATCCAGAGAAGTATAAATGCTGACCAGTTTTTCAACGGTGTAAATCCTTCCTTCTTTTGCGATAATTTCTATTTCCTCGCTGATTTTTGCGTCGTCTTCCAGCACTGCCCTCCGGGCGTATTTAAGCGAGTTGTCCTCGTACACAAGGGTTTTTGCATTCAGCGCAATGCGGATTTTTGATTTGGAAGTTTCTACCGCCAGGTGCAGGCTGTCATCGGTTTTTCCTTTTGAGACCGGTTTAAGGTGTTTTGTATTTAAATCACTGTAGCGCTTGACGCCGGTATTCAATACGCTGCCGTCAAGCGAAGATTTAATGGTTATTTTTTCTATGTAGTTAAGAGGTATGATTTCATAATGTATTGCCGCATAGTGCGGGTTGTGCATACTTGATAGTCTCTTGCTGTGTATAGTGGTTATCCTGCCTGCGCTGTCCTTACAGGTAATAAATCTTTCCATGATTCCGTTCTGCATGTCAAGGTTCTGTTTGTAATACAGGATTTCCATGTCAAGCGGGCTAATGTACCCCTTGTTGCCGATTTTGAATTCAAGGGGAATCCAGTTCGGGCAGTTAACAAGATCATTATTATATATGTTTTTACCGTGTACTACGGTTAGAGTCTTGTTGTAAACCCCAGCCAGGTAAGTCCCCGGGTAATGAGTAGAGGAGGCGTTTTCCGCCTCAAGGCATCCCCTGGTCCCCATGTATCCGTTACCGACGGTACATAGTGTTTCCCTGAGTTTTTCGTTTTTTTTATCAAATCCAAAGTAGGTCAGGTTCCAGCTGTTTTCCTTTATTCCCTTTTTAAACCAGTCGTCGATGTTTTTAACGGTTATTTCACCCATGTCCTTAACGACTATATCGGCGCCGTTTGAGAGTAAATCCATTTCATTGTCGTGTCTCGCTATGCCCAGGACAAGCCCGAAGTTACCGGCCCTTCCTGCGGCGACGCCCGAAACCGCGTCTTCGACCATGATGCATTCTTTCGGGGCAAGGCCCAGGTTTGAAGCGGCTTGAACGAATATGTCCGGGTTGGGTTTGCCCTTTAACTTCATTTCCAGCGAGACAACGCCGTCAACCCTTGTTTCAAACAGTTTTTCAATGCCGGCTATCTGGATGATTACCTGGCAGTTCTGGCTTGAAGAAGCGACTCCTATTCTTATCCCAAGTTCCTTTAGTTCCTTTATGAGTTCTATTGTAGTACTAAAAACTTCAGGGCCTTCGGTTTTTATTATTCCCTGGTAAGCCAGGTTCTTCCTGGTCCCGAGGCCGCAAATTGTATCCTTCGCGGGAGGGTCGCTGGTTTCACCCATTGGAAGATTTATTCCCCTCGATTCAAGGAAGGATTTCACTCCCTGGGACCTTGGTTTGCCGTCAACGTAAGGCAGGTAATCGTCTTCATGCGTGAAAGGCCTGAACGGTTTGTTTTCCTTTTCGGCTCTTTTCTTGAGAAACTCATCAAACATTTTCTTCCAGGCCCAGTTGTGGATATGGGCTGTTTTTGTTATGACGCCGTCAAGGTCAAGAATTATACCTTTGAATTTCAGGGAAGCCATGGTTTTATCCTCTTATGGAAAGTTTATTTAAGATTGCCACGAGCATGTCGGGTTCAGCTACAATATGGTTGTTTGGACACAATCCCCTCGCTTTTTCCGCGAGGTTTTCGTCCCTGGTTACGAATACTGTCCAGGTGTCGCTGGTTCTTGACATGGACATTTCTATCATGCAGAGGTCTGACGAAGTGTCGCCGCATATAAGGTTCGGTCCGTTTTTTACTGCAAGGTTCAACTCGCCGTCAAGGTAGTCTATCCCGTTGCTCTTATCGAAGTCTTTGAGTGAACCCTCGGTTTCATTGCCTTTAACGGTTAAGAGTATTTCAATATCGTAGCCGGTATCTTCTATCCTGAACCATTCCTTCCGCGGGTCTAACCTGCCGACAAGATTATTAACAAGTCCGCCAAAGGCGTTGGATTCATTTTTAGGTATGGAGCCGCTGATGTCCTGGCGGGCAATGGTGGTCTGCCCGAATTTAAACTGGAGCCCGGAACCTATCAGGGAGTATTTTTCATATTCGGGTTTTGCTACAAGCGCGCTAAGTTCACGGTTTAGTTCATCTAGCTTCTTCTGCTGCCGTTCGCTTACCGGGTAGGTGTGCCTTGCGCCGCCTGAATCCACGTACTCCCTTGCCTTGGAAGCGGCATAAATGAATGTTTTTTCAGGGTTAATGCTCACGTCGAGTATGCCCGGATTGGAAAGCGGGGCCGATGTTATGATTACGGAGTTGGAGGCGCATTCCCTGGCAAAACGGGTCAGGAACACGGAATTCCATATGGACTGGATTGATGATTTGTACCTGCCGCAGTAATTGTTGATCGTGCCGTCCCTGTCTGTAATAAAGTTATTGAATTCAATTCCCTTAAGTTTCTCAGCGCCTGCCTCAACTGCCTGGCGGAAACCGGGATGTAGTTTATCAAGGAAATCATGGAATTTCTCTTCACCGTTTTCAAGATACCATAGATCTTTTTTCAATTCACCTGTTTCATAAGTTAATTCGGTTTCTATGGTTTTTACACCGTCAAGCAGGAGTATGACCCTGCCGTTTTTTGCGGGGATGTTTTCAAGCATTGAGAGCGCGGTTTCAAGTTCGTTTATATTCTGGTGTTTAACAGGTTCGTTATTAAAAATGGTTTTTACGATACCTGCGCGGATAACTCTCGTTTCATCCATTAAATCATAAAACTGCTTCAGTGTTCTGATGTCCCGTTTTTCCATAGAAGTTATTTTGGGGATAATGACTTAATTCACTTTTCCACGAAAACCGTTTGCGTGGGATACGCGAATTCCATTCCTTCCTTCTCAAATTCGTGTTTTATTGCAAGATTTATTTCCTGCTGGATGTCCATGTACTTGTTGTAGTCCCCGGTAAGGACGTAGTAGACGATTTCAATTTCAAGGCTGAAATCTCCGAAATTATTGAAGTGACACCTGTCAAATGCAGTATCCGCAACATTTTCTATTATGCCCTTTATTATCCCGGGCGCTTTCTTGATTTTTTCGTAACTTGTCTGGTAGGTAACTCCGAGCTTGAATACCACGCGGCGCTTTTCCATTCTCTTGTAGTTCTTTATCCTGCTTGAACATAGGTCGCTGTTTGAAAAGACCAGTTGTTCACCCCCGAGACTGCGCACATGGGTACTTTTAATGCCTATGTGTTCTATAACTCCAAGGAAGTCGTCAACGATTATGAAGTCGCCTTCTTCAAAGGGTTTATCAAACAGGATTACAAAATAGTTGAAGATGTCACCCAGTATTGTCTGGGCTGCAAGAGCCACGGCAACTCCCCCTATGCCGAGCCCCGCGATGACCGTGGTTATATTCACCCCGAGGTTATCAAGAAGAAACATTATGCCGCAACCCCAGATAAGTATTCTTGTTATCGTGAGCAGGCTGTTTGTTTTTAACGCGCGCGCTTTAGCGCCTTCCCTGTTACAGGCGCGCTTTATAAAATGCGCTGACAGGGAAAGCATAAGCCGGATTCCCTGTATGGTTAGAATTAAGGTTGCGGCGTATGAAAGTATTTTTAAAATGTTGGCAGGAAGTGTCAACTGTTTAACCGCAAGGTATAATGCGGCAAAATAAAGAACAGGTAAAACCAGCTTTGACGTATTTTCTTCCAGCAGTTTTTTAATGCCTGATTTATCATTCTCTATTGATTTAATGTTGTGTTTCAGGATTTTCCTTAAAATAAAAATTACCACCATGCCTGCAACAAGTACCCCAAGCGCCAGCAGGTAGTTGTTGGTGGAATTTCCAAAATATTCTTTTTGAAATAAGGCGATGTTCATGAGTGCTATTCCTTTCTTTTGCCGAGCAATATTTTAAAAATAAAACCGATATGGGAAAATATCGTTGAAATTATTTTCATCTTTGATTTGCCGTATTCCCTGTTGACGAGGGTTGTCGGGTATTCAGTTACCTTGAAGCCTTTCATAAGCGCAAGAATGAGTATTTCTGAAGCTGCAAGAAAATTACCTGATTTAAAATTTATACTGTTTATGACGTTTCTCCTGTATATCCTGAAAGACAGCGTAAATGACGTTATATTCCCTGCCTTTCCTCCAAGTATCAGCTTGTACAGCCAAATGAGAGTTTTGCTCAGAATAAGCCTGTACCACAGGACCTTGCCGGCATTGCCCCCGGGAAGGAAAGCTGAGCCGGAAACGATATCAATACCTTCCCCCATCGCTTCAAGCATCTTATGTATATCCTCCACGGGAGTAGTGCAGTCACCGTCATAGCAGGCAACGAGGCCTCCTGAAGAGGATTTAAAACCCGTCTTAAGGGCGTTGCCGTAGCCCATGTTTTTTTCATGAGTGATTATTTTTATATCAGGCCTGTTTGCGTATTCAGTTTTTAACAACCTGCCGGTATTATCGGTGCTGCCGTCATCCACGAATACCAGTTCATAGGAGTATTTCCCACTGCCTGTCATGGTAAGCAGGTTTTTTAAATGCCGTATAAGCGCGCCAATGCCGTTTTCCTCGTTGTAGCATGGGATAACCACAGAAACCTTTTCCATTAAAAATAGCCTTTCAGGTTGATGTGCCACCTCAAAAGGGCATCAGCGGTAAATTCATTGAATGAATTAAACATGGACAGGTACATTTTATTGCCAAGGCGAAAAGACATGCCCATATAATAAACGATGTTGTAGTTTGTCCTGTTTCCGTTTTTATAGAGTTTATTTTCATAAGTACTTTGAACCAGGAGGTATCTTGCCTGCCAGGTCATGCCTAACTGCAGGCTGAATTTCTCAGCTGAACCGAATTCAATACCGAGCGGTACCTGTAAAATCCATTCAGTTGAATCAATGTTTCCGGTTCCTCCAACGAGTTGTTCTGATGTGCGGGTAACGGCGGCATCTTCCAGCAGGTCGGGGCTCGTAGATTTTTGGATTATAAAATATTCGGTTTTATCCCAGCTGGAATTGGACTGATAAGCGTTTAACGCTATCTTGATTCCGTTTAAGAACGTAATTTTTTTTGTTATTTTTGCCTCGTAACCGAAACCCAATTGCAGGGATTCGCTGAGTTTTGTCCCTGTGGTGTCGGTCTGCGTGGATGAATGCAGCGAGTAACAATCATTTAATATCGCGTTTTCGTCAAGAGTGTTTTCAATCATATGAAAATTACTTGTGTTTGAGTTCAGGAACGAAAGGGACAACCGGGAATCAAGGAAGGCCTTGACCTTGATATTTTCCGATATTTTTGATTTATAGTTAATAAAGATTGGAATGCCGATACCGGAATCTTTATAGTTAATATTTTGCGGGTCTTCATCTATTCTTCCATCACCGTCATCATCAATTCCGGGCAGGTTTCCGGGGCTGCCGTCAATGCCGTCTTCATCCGTAGCATTATTGTCGTTGTCATTATCAAGTCCGGTACTGTACATTTCATCCAGGTAATTATAAGGTCTATTAAATCTATTATGGTTTTCAACGGTTGTGGAATTTCTATAGCCTGTGTTTTCGGTGATGTTGGACAGGTAAGCAATTCCGCCGGAAATGCCCAGTTCTGAGTTTTTGCGCGTTTTCCTGGTTATTCCCGCATTTAAGGAAAAATTGTTCGAGTTCGTATTATGTTCGTTTTCATAAAGGCTTCTTTCGGTATAAACATTTTTATAAGTGTGAGTGGAAAGTCTGCGTGTATAGAAGTAGTTGTTAGGTTCCTGGGAAGAGTTTCCACTGTAGTTAAGCGCAAATCCAAGGTTGGTTTTTTCGCTTAATTTCCAGCCGTAAACCACGCTGATTTTCATGGATTCTGTGTTGAGGTGGTGGTTGGTTGCGGTGGATTTTTCGATTTTCAGGCCTGAGCCGGTTTCTGTGAATGAACTTATTTCAACAAATGAGAGACCGGGCTGCTGGACACCGGGTTCATTGGGATTAAGGTCATCGTTAAGGCCCAGTCCATACTGCTGAGAATTATGCTGGGTATAAATAGTGCCTATCCATACCTCTTTGAATTCCCTTGAGTCCTGCTTGCCGAGAATGCTCAGTACGGGGGAAGAATTGATTATTGATTTGGGTTTGGCTGGGTTATCGAGTTGATTTACGAGTTCATTCCTGTTCAGCAAATTGCCGATTCCCATTTGGAATTTCCACCTGTTTATTTTTGTTATTTCGGCGGGATTCATAAGAATGTCGGATTGTTCATCCGAGACTATTCCTGAAAGGTCATCGTTAATATTCCTGAAACTTAATGGCAGCGGTTCCGCGTAAGCAATTGAAGTCAGCAGTAATAAAAGTATTGTTAGTATTTTTTTCATTTTAAAAACTAAACCTTATCCTTAACCAGCCGTTGAGATTTGTCTTACTGCCCCCGGGCCAGAATTCCTTTATTCCCAGGTCCCATGAAAGATAAATAGGCGCGTATACCGGGAAGAACCTGAATGACAGTCCCAGTGTTCCCGACGGCTCAATAGGTATGCTGTCTGACCACGCGTATCCATAATCACAGAATATGGCTCCCTGGAAGGGGCCTAAAATAATAGGGTTATCTGAATGATTGTGAATCATGACTTTAAATGCATCAACGATGAGGCCCCGTAGTTCAAGATTCATCATGATAAATTTCGTTCCCTTGAATTCATGGGCTCCGTCATATCCCCTCATGTATAAGCCGCTTCCCATGGCGAAGTAATGGGGTTCCTCTCCCCAGCTATGTCCCGCCCCGAGCCTTACGGCGATACAGCAGTTGGTTGAGAGCCGGAAGTATTTTCTAAGATCGCCAAGCAGGGCTGTATTCAACATCTTACCGTTATCCGACACGTTGAAGGTGGTGTCAAGCAGTATTCCAAGAAGCGTCCCCTCAACCGGTGAGGCATATGCCCATGTTGTTGAATCATGAACGAAAGAACTGCTGAGCGTTGCAAGAAGCAGTGAAGGATAGGAAAGTTCTCGTCCTACTAGTGAAAAATAACTGTCATATCTTGAGGAATTTTTCAGGATGAGTGAGGTGCTTAAATTCTGAGATTTATTAATAGGATAGGATCTTGAATAGTAAGCGCCTACATCGTCCGCATAATAAACACTATCTTCAAATCCGCCAAGGAAGTAGTAGTTCATAATCCTGAAAATCCCGACGCTTCGTTTGAACCTGTTGCTTAAATTGGTATAGGTGAAGACGAAGTTCATATCAGCGACGTTATCTCCCGGTTGAAGCAGTCCAATCCCGAATACATCGTTGCCAAGCATGTCGGAGAAATACAGTTGTCCGGCAAAGTTGGCCGAGAACTCTATGTCGTTTAGAATAAATCCCCCGCCAATGTAGTCCAGGTCGTACTTCCTTCTGTATTTCTCGGGTTCCTGTTCCGGTTTTTTTTCTTTAATTTTCCATGCTTTGCTTTCATCCCACGGCTTTTTTAAAACAGTTCCTTTATTTACCACGTTAAGCGACGAATACTCAACCTGGTAGATATTATACCGGCCCTTATTGTATCCGCAGACCGTTAGTTCGTCGTTTATAAGGATTGGGTTGAAGACGCCCGTGTACACGTCAGTTAGCTGCAGCAACTGGTCCTGCTCGTCAATGATGTAGATATTTGAGTTACCGTTCAGGTAGGATGAAAATATTATGTTTCCTTCTTCGGTAAAACGCGTTGAAGCGTATTCGTCACTGCCTGATGTGATCTGCTCAATTCTGTAACTGCCGTCATCGTTGTATTCGTTCAGGTAAAGTTTGAAGATGTTGTTGTTGAATTCCATGTACTCGCTTCCCCTGTCGGACACGAACACTATGGTGTCTCCCATCATGTCGGGTGATGATTCATCGTAATAATCGTCGGTAACCCGGGTGAGCTTCCGGGTTTGGAGGTTTGCGGTATATATGTCCGCTTTCCCGTTGTCGGATAAACCCCTGAAAATAATGTTTTTTCCGTCATGCGAAAACTTAAGATTTGAAATCTCAATCAGGTTATGGTCGTCAAAGTCAAAGATCTCTTTTTTATCTTCGACTTCTATTTTCTTGTCATCGGTGATTTTGAAATCAACTTCATAAATAACATCGGAATTTTCGTTCTGGGCGGAAAATATTGCGGAATACGCGTTTTCACCCTTTTCTATTATGTCGTTCCCGGCATTCAGTATGTGGATTGATTCTATTTCCAGCGTGTTGTCATGAGCAAGTTGTTTTGTCTTTTTTGTTTTAGTGTCAAGAAGGTTAAGGTTAAAGTAATATTGCTTGTTGTAGGATTTGTACAGGAGGAACCTGCCGTTTTTTGATACGACGGGGAACCTGTCATATATTCCACGGGTTAGTTTCTGGGAATCCTTTAATTTTTCCTTTTGATTGTAGGAAGCATAATAAATTTCCTTGTTGTGATTCTGCCAGTCACGGCTTATCTTGTTAAGGTCATCGCCAAGGCAGTGTTTCAAAAGGCCGCTGAAATCAAGCCTGTAGGCTGTCCTGAGAAGAGCCTTCTTTTTATTCCGCACCATTTTGTTAACTTTCTTTTTCTTCCATTTCGTAATCCAGCCGTTTTCCCTGTTGTACAGCCGGTATTTCTTATTGATGTCATAATAAATCATGAACCATTCATCATCAAGCTTGATGTTCTCGGCAGTTTCTGCAAGGTCATTAACCGGGATATTGTCAATAAGGGTTAATTCATTTCCGTCCTTGATTATGTGATAGGTGTCGGAATCACCGTGAAGGTCATAGACTGCGCCATTGATTATTATGAACGGTTCGTCATACGCGTAAACACCCGGATTGAGCAAATCAGCCTTTTTGACGCCGGCGGTTTTCATGAGTTCCACCATTGTCTTGGTTTTCTTGGCTTCTATGCGATACCAGTTGTCATACATAGAGTAGAATTCTTCCACACCGTACTTGTTGATTATGAAGTTTATGGCGGACTGGCTTAACTTGTAGGTGTTAAGATATCCGGGCCTTCTGTCGAGTTTTGCAAGATGCGGCGTGAGGTTGTTAACCGTTGCGTCCCTGAGGTACATTTTTGTCTCATTATCAAGTTCATATTCCATGGTTTGGGGATTATACATGTATAAACATCTTGAGCCCCATTCAGCGCAGCCTTCAAGAACCCACAGGGGCGGCCTTGAATTCCAGCCGGATAATTCGAAATCTTTCCACATTTGATAGATTTTTTGCAGGTTATGGGCGTGGACCATTTCATGCCTTACAACATGTACGAAATCCTTGTTAGAGCCGGTATATGGCAGTACAACACGGCCCTTCAGAAATTCGGTGAAGCCGCCTGTTCCCTCGGGAATGAAACCGTAAATCGTATTGGTTTGTTCAAATACCTGGTGGGAGCCGTATAACATCACGGGATTTTTCCTGTCATGTTTGAGCTTATTTTTTTCCGGGAATGGTTTTTCTTCCCCGAACTCCTTATGATATGACTCTTTTGCTTTCTTAAAATACTTATGGATATCATAGTTGAAAACTTCCTGCATTTTTATATCGTGTTCTTCGAGTGTCTCTGTGGCAAGGGGTATTATTGGGCGGATTCTGTCGTAGTAATAGACGTCCGAATCCCGGAGACTCAATTTTTCCCATTTGAGATTTTTCCAGCTGACCTTATTCTTGCCGGAATAAATGATCGGCGGCCTGATATAATCCAGCCTGTCTTTTGAAAGGAAGTTAAGTGAATTATCAGGGAGAAATGTATCAAACCCAAACCCTGATTTTGCAAAAAGGCAGATGAAAGTGATAAGGACAAAATACCTGCGCATTTCAGTACTTAATCAATGATTTGACGTCATAACCTTTCAGTTTATTTCTACCGTTTAGAAAATCTAATTCTATCAGGAAGATAATTCCCACAATGTTACCCTTAAGTTTCTTCAGCAGTGAAGTTGTAGCTTTAATAGTTCCGCCTGTCGCAAGCAAGTCGTCAACAAGGAGTATTCGCTCACCCGGCTTAATAGAATCGGAGTGCGCTTCAAGTGTATCAGTTCCGTATTCAAGCTTGTAAGTTTGTTTAATTGTCCTGGCTGGGAGTTTGCCTTTTTTCCTGATTAAAACAAATCCCACTCCAAGTTTATACGCGAGAGGAGCGCCCAGGATGAATCCTCTTGATTCTACGGCGGCGATTTTGTCAATTTTTTTACCCTTGCATAACCCTGCCATGGAATTTATAACATCATGGAAGCCCTTCTTATCTTTAAGCAAAGTAGTGATATCCTTGAACATTATACCCTTTTTTGGAAAATTGGGCACGGTTCTTATTAAGTTTTTCATAGTTTTCATCATTCCGCCTTTTTTAATTTGTTATTTATATGGTGAATCAGGAGGATTGCTGTAATTCTCTTTTAAGAATGAGATTTTTGAGTTTTCTAATGGCTTTCTTCTCAATCTGCCTTACTCGTTCCCTGGACAGTTTAATTACTTTCCCTATTTCCCTGAGATTATATGTCTTTCCATCAACAAGGCCAAATCTCATCCTTATTATCTTCTGTTCCTGGCGGGTTAGTTTTTTTAGGAGAAGATCCAATTCTTCATTGGATTTTATCAATTCAACAATTCTTTCGGGTGACTGGGAATCCTCTTCGCGAATCAAGTCCTTAAGAAAAAGGTTTGATTTATCGCCGAGCGGACTTTCAAGAGAGCCAATCTGCTGAAACACCTGAATTTCCTGTAAGAATTTTTTTGTCTTCTGGATTGACAGGTGTAACTCCTTTGCAAGCTCAGGGGTAGTGGGCTGCCTGCTTAACCTCCTGTGAAGAACCTGGGAAACCGAAATGAGTTTCTTTAGTGTTTCATAGGCGTAAAGCGGGATATGAATTGTTTTTGTTTGATTGAGAATTGAACGTTGGATGTATTGTCTTATCCACCAGAAAGCATAGGTTGAAAAAGAATACCCCATTGACAGGTTGTATTTCTCAATTGCCCTGATTAATCCAAGGTTGCCTTCTTCAACAAGGTCGAGAAAATCCATTCCATAGCAGGAGTAATGTTTGGCAACGCTGATAACAAGCCTCAGGTTACCTTCAATAATCCTCTTTTTGGCTTTTTTATCCCCTTTTGTCAGTTTCGGAAAAAGTTCTTTAATTTCTTTCTCAGTAATCGGGGGGATTGTCCTGAGTTCATTCATGTATAGTCTTACGGAATCCGTGTGTCCGGGCATATTCCTCCCTTTTTTGATTCTTTATTATATATTAATAGATTATATAAAATATGTCAATATATTCGTAATAAAAATCGGGGCGAGCCGATTTGAACGGCCGACCTCACGGTCCCGAACCGTGCACTCTAAACCAACTGAGCTACGCCCCGAATCAATGTTTAAGCCAGGGTATAAATTTTATTGCGCCGGTACTTGCAAGAGTAACAACAACTCCTGCAATAAGGACTCCCGTTGCTATGCAGGCTACTGCCCGCTTTTTATTAACACCAAAAAGGAATGCTGCAACGCAACCCGTCCATGCCCCGGTTATTGGCAGGGGGATGGCAACGAATAGAATAAGCCCAAGCGCTCCGTACTTCTCAACAACCTTGCTCCTTTTCCTGGTTCTCTCAAACAACCACTTGAAGAATTTATTAAAGAATTTGGATTTTTCCATAAGCCAGTTAGAAACAGGGCCAAGAAGGAACAGGATTGGAATAACAGGAATCATATTGCCAATAACAGCAAGAGAGTATGTCTTTATAACAGAAAATTTATATACAAATATTCCAAGAGGTATTGCGCCCCTGAGTTCGGATATTGGCAACGCGCCCAGTATAATTGTTACCGCTTCAGGAGAGAACGTTGCTCTCAGAATCTCTATAATTCTTTCAGTCATACTCTCTTTTCTCCGACATTATGTTTTTCCTGTAAACATGAATCGGGATGGCCGGATTCGAACCGGCGACCCCCAGACCCCCAGTCTGGTGCCCTAAGCCAACTAGGCCACATCCCG
>JAUXDE010000076.1 GCA_030618495.1 Clostridia bacterium | reverse complement strand
TGACATATTGAACCTTAAAGGCATAAGCCGCGCCGGGATAGGCGGCAGGTTGGTGGTTTATCTTTACGGTTACCCTGTTATTGCAAGGTCCAGGATGTTCACGGGAGATAAAAGCAAGTCAATTAAGAACTTCTCCTCCCCTGACGGGAGTTATGGTTTCAGGCTGGAGCAGGATTCCAAACATGCGGTTATAATCCCTGAAAAACCGGTAGCGCTGTATAATTCCAGGAAAAAACTTATGGCTGCCGGCATAAGGAAATTCGGTATTGATTTGAGTTTCATAAAACCTGACGAAGAAAAGTGGAAAAGAATTGCTGAAGCCTATGAAAAAAGCGCCAATCCGCCCGATACCGTCAAGTTTAACTTCAAGAACGGTTTGATGTAAACTGTTGACAGGAATTCAACTAACGTGTTTTATCAAGCGCCTGCTTTGCCCTTTTAAACCCCGGGTTCACCCGCAAAGCATCTTTGAACTTCCTTTCGGCCTTATCGCGCAACCCCTTTTCCCTGTATATAATACCAAGGTAATAATGGGAAACGGCATGAGCGGCGTCTATGCTTATCGCCTTCCTGAAAGATTCTTCCGCCATGGAGGAATACCCGCTGTTAAGATAAACTATACCGAGGTTGCCGTACGCTGCTGCCACCCCCGGGTCAAGCTCTATTGCTTTCAGGCATTCCTTTATACTTTCATCATACATGCCTTTCTCATTATATGCCAGGGCAAGGCCATTATGGGCCCGGGCATAACCCGGGTCTATTTCAAGAACCCTCTTATACGCAAGAATAGCATTATCAGGACTACCCGCCTTCCTGAACCCGTCACCCATATGAAAATAAAAGTATTTCAGTTTTCCGCCTTCATTGGTTACCAGGAGATCCATCCTGCGGTCCCCGGGGTTCAGTATAAACGCCCTGCCGAATTCCCGAGAAACTAATTCGGACTGCTTCCTGCCGGAATATACCTGGCCCTTTATTACATGGTTCGTTGCCTGGAAATACCTTTCGAGAGTATCCTTTATAATCAGCGTTTCATTGCCTGTATTAACAAGCAACGGGAAAACCCGTTCCCTTCTCCTGTTGATTTCACCAATATTGGCAAGCCACGTCTTCGAAGCAGGCAGTATCAGGTTCCTTGGAGCGGAAAACTCTATAACCGGCCTGTCATCCGTTATCACCTTGCTATCCTTCGTATATTCCGCAAGCGATGATTCATCCATGACAAACGAGTCCAGTATCGCGTACACGCTGTCATGATGTATCTTTGCAAGGTCCCTCTTCACATCCTCCGACGAAAGCCTCTCTTCGAGGGCTTTAAAATCAATGCTGAGCTCTTTGTTGGTGCCTATCAAAATACTCTCGGTACCCACGAACCACATGGTGGAATGAGGGAATACCTCCCGAAAAGTCCTCAGTACCATATTATAATCTTCCTTTGAAAGGACATGCATGGGAGCCCACTGGCACATCACTCCATTTTCGGTGAGGCGTTTTCTGCAAAGCTCGTAAAAATCCTTTGAATAAAAATTAACCGCGCCTGAAAGGTACGGGTGCATAGGTTCGGTGGTTATAACATCATACTTCCTGTCTGAATACAGCAGGTAATTCCTGCCATCATCCACGATGAGATTAAACCTTTCTTTTTCAAGAATACCATAATTATAATCCCTGTAATACTTGCCGGCATCGACAACCGCAGGTGAAATCTCCACGCAGTCAAGCCTTTTTACCCCGTGATTATATATGGAACCGCACGTGGTACCGGTACCGAAACACAGTACCAGGACATTTTCCGGATTCCTGCACAGTAGTAACGGCAGGTGGCCGAGCATGCGCATGTACTCGTACTGTTTCGTACCCGCGGCATTGAACCCGTCTATATTCAGCTTCCTGTCACCATCAACTTCAATCACGGAAACGGTGGCTGTTATGTCTTCCTTGTAATACATAAGCTTCGCGGGACGCGAGGCATCACGCACTATACGGCTGTACAGGATAACAGGCTTACCTGAAGGAATGAAAGCGGTTAGTATAAACACAATGCCTATAAATAACCCAAAATATAACTTCTTCTTCTTCTTGACCACGGGATTATAGATAATAACAACACTGCCAATAACCAGGTTTATAATTCCAATCAATATTATAACCTTCTGAATGCCAATAACGGGGATAAGCACAAAACCGGTTATTACGGAACCGATTATACCCCCGAGCGTATTTATGGAATACAGGTTGCCTATGGAAGCGCCCAGTTTTTTTATACCTGGAATATAAATCCTGCCGGCAACGGGAAAAGCGCCCCCCATAAGAAAAGCGGGCAGGAACATCACCGCGCCGCAGCCCGCAAGCATTGAAACAACCCGGCCTGCCCAGCTCCCGGAAGCATCACCCATAATGGCATTAATCCTGGCAAACATCACGACGGACATTATCCCGAATATGCCTATAAGGACTTCCATAATACCCAGCATGGAAAGAGGATCCCTGCTCCTGTCGGCAAGCTTGCCGAAAACGAAACTTCCTATTGATATCCCCGCAAGGAATATGATGAGCATCATGCTGAACGCGTACGTATTACTCGTAAAGAAGAACACCAGCACCCTGCTCCACAGCACCTCGTAAGAAAGAGCGCAAAAACCGGAAACGGACATAACAATAAGGGCAAGCGTACCCGTGGCCCCGGAATAGTTAACGGGATTACGCGCTTCCTCCCTGCTCGTTTTAATATCCCCCGATACCGGCTCATTCCTGCCTGCCAGCAACACTGCCAGGGCAATGGCAATATTGATAACGGCGGCTAATATAATTGTATTGGTAACCCCGAGTTTTTCTATAAGGATAAACCCTGCCGCGAAACACCCGGCAACGGCACCGAGGGTATTTATACCGTAAAGGATTCCAAACCTGTTTGCCAGGTTATCGAATTTCTTTATAAAATACCTGCTCAACACCGGAAGGGTAGCCCCCATCAACGTCGTGGGTACCAACAGCACAATAAAAGAAATAATGAACCGAACTATCGAAAACAGGTAAGCATTGGAGTGAAATACTGAATGAATATTGGCATAAAAACCTTCGAGCAGCCTGAATACAAGGGGTACCATAAGCGCGGAAATACCGACTCCCGCTTCCAGCATGGCGAATACTTTCAGGGGACTGCCCTTTTTATCTATTATCCTGCCTGAAAAAAAAGAACCAAGCGCAAGGCCCGCCATATAAGATGAAAGAACCGTGCTTGCGGCAAACACGGTCGAGCCCAGTATGAGCCCCAGCATACGCAGCCACACAACTTCATAAACCAGGCCGCATGCGCCCGAAAGAAAAAACAGTATTGTTATTAATATACCCAGCATTCTATTATTATACAAATAAAACAGGAATTTGTAAAAAGGATTTTCAAAAAGAATTGGGAATAGGAAGGGACACGGTATCCCCTTTACTCCAGGATAATATCCTGTCTTGTAAGAGTATTCGTCCCAAGCCGATTTCCGTTACCGTCATTTGACTTTGAATATTTCCAATCACCTGAATAAATAACGTAATAAAAATCTTTCTCATTAGTATCATTATTATTTTCTATTTAATGATGTATACACACCCTCTACTTTATAGCTCTCCACAGCAAATCCCTCGCAAATAAGCGATTCAGGAAACCGGGTGTTTTTCTCGATACTTTTAGAAATGGAAGGATTTTGCCGCCAAGGGGGATAATGAGAATATCCCTGAAATACTCCGCCAGCAGTTTATTCAGTTTATCGCACGAAAACATACGAACATGTGTTTGATCTAACCCAAGTTCCCTTCCGGCCAGGAATTTAAGCCTGTTTCTAAACCTGGAATCATTCGGGACAGAACCCAGGAACATTCCCCCCGGCTTGAGAACTGATAATATCTTTTTCAGAAAAGGTTCAGCTTGATAAATATGTTCTACTATCTCACAGGCCACCACCACGTCAAAAGATTCCTTTTCAAAGGGAAACTCAGTATTTAAATCAAGCCATAAAGTCCTGACATCATGTTTTTCCTTTATTATATCCAGGGCCTTTCTGTCAATATCAACTCCTGTCACACTATTGCCATTCAAAAAGGATTTCGTTAATTCCCCGTCCCTGCAGCCCAGGTCCAGGACGGTTTTTCCCTTTCCTATCCATTCCGAAAGGTAATGCCCCCTTTCTCCGTGACAATACAGGTATCCATACCTCTTTCCCTTTTCATGATGTGACCTGTAAATATTCTCCAGGTTAAGTTTTGCCGGTTCAGTGTCTTTTTCAGTCATATAATCTCCGGTGAAACATGCGCTTGATTCCTCCTGCGCGGATTATTGCGGAAATAACCCGTAATGTATATCTCATGTTTATACGTTATTAAGAGATGTTTGTCAACAGCATTTAACGTTTACGGGACAAGAACTTCCGGAGAGACGGATTTTGAAGCAGATATTTTGCGATAAGTTTTTTGCTGTGTTTTTTTAATATTTATTTACCTTAAAACAGCGGCCCTGTCTTCTGAAAATATCTCCATTGATTCTAAAAGCGCCTCGTACTCCTTGAAGCTCATAAGTACTGCCTTTTTCTTGCCATGGTTGGTGATAATATACTTGTTAAGCTTCCTGTATGCTTCCCCAACCATTGCGTCAAAAACAACCCTTGCCTGGTTCACATCAAGTTTTCTGGTCATTTTCCTGTCCTCCCTTCCTCATATTTTAAACCCGTTTTCATAAACTCTCTAGCATCACTACTATTATAACACAGGTATATGATAGGGGTGTAATGGGAATGTGAGAATAGTGTAAGAATTCACTTTCAGGTTAAGTGCTCTGTGATATAAATTCCCGTTATTTGTGCTACGGGATTTTAAGCCGCGCCGAAGCAACGTGAGGCTTGTGTTGCAAGAGCACAGGCAAAAGCCCGAAGCCCTTCGGGAGGCTAAGTGCCTCAAAAATAACGGTAATTTATGTCACCGAGCACTATACCGCTGCCTCAACTGGCCGCAGCCGGAGTCTATGTCTTCACCCATGCTCTTCCTGCGTGTGGTGGTTATTCCTGATGAGGTTAAAATCGAAATGAACCTTTCCATTGCTTTTTCGGTGGGTTTCTTGAAGGGTAAACCGGATATTTTATTGTACACTATAATATTTATCTTGCATTTGAGCCCTTTCAACAATACTGTCAGTTCACGGGCATCACTTACCGTATCATTGAATCCCCCTATCAAGAGATACTGAAAGGTAATCATTGTTTTTGTTTTTTCAATATACCTCTCCGATGCATCCATCAGCCTTCTCAGGGAATATTTCTTATTCAGGGGTATGAGTTGTTTTCTTTTCTCGCTAAAAGGGCTGTGCAGTGATATACTCAGATTATAGTGTTTCTTTTCAGCTGATAACCTGTCCATGCCCGCAACAACACCGGATGTGGAGACAGTAATCCTGCGATGTGATATGCCCGCGCCCCATGGCTCCGATAAAATATCAAGAGCTTTAATAACATTGTTATAATTCAAGAACGGTTCCCCCATGCCCATTAAAACAATATTGCTGACCCCGCCTGCTTTATTCATAACCGCATCCCTGTTTATCTGCAGGAACTGCCCCACTATTTCATCCGTCGTCAGGTTCCTGATAAAACCCTGTCTTCCCGTAGCGCAGAAAGCGCACCCGAGAGGGCATCCAACCTGCACTGAAATACATGCGGTATTCCTTTTATTATAAGGCAGAAAAACCGATTCAATACAGTTCCCGTCATTCAGTTTAAACAGGTACTTAATTGTTTTGTTTTTCTTTGATGTTTTCTTGCCGCAAACTGCGACAGAAACCGTCTCCGCCCTGCTTTTTAAAAGAGAGGCCAGGGCTTTCGGCAGGTTCGTCATTTCATCAAAATCAAAAATGTTCTTTTCATATATCCACCGGAGAACCTGGTCCGCCCTGTACTTCTTATCGCCGCAGGATACCAGGAAATCCCTGGCTTCCGTTAACGTTTCGCCTGTAAAAATAAAAGGTTTCATGGTTTAGTTACCCTGTCAAATCTTGCCGCAATTTCGATATGGTATGTTTGCGGGAACATATCAATGGGAACAAGCGTTTTCATGTTAAACCCCGCTTCTTGCAGGTACTTCAGGTCCCGGCAGAAAGTCCCCAGGTCGCATGATACATAAATAACCCTTTCCGCCCGCGACTTTTCAATCCAGCCTATCACTTTTTCCCCCGCGCCCTGCCTGGGAGGGTCAAGAACAATCACCTCAGCCTTTTTAAGAGCGTTTTTCCCGGATAAAACATCCATTACATTGCCCTCGAAGAACTGTACGTTTCCAAGCTTGTTTATCCCCGCGTTTTTTATGGCATCACTTACGGCGTCGGGGTTTTCTTCCAGGCATACCACCGTCCCCGCTTTCCCCGCAAGGAACATGCCTATCATACCCACCCCGCTGTAAAGGTCAACCAGTGTTTCTTTGCCCGTAAGGCCCGCCATTGACTCCACTACCCTGCAGAGTTCCTCCGCCTGGACTGTATTTGTCTGAAAGAATGCACCCGATGAAACAATGAATTTCAAATGACCGATGTTTTCTACTATAAAATCATCCCCTTCAATACAGCAGGTACTTTTTCCAAGTATAACGTTGTCCCTTCTATTGTTGACATTTACCATGACGCCCTTTAACATGGGCAGCTTCTTCATGAGGGCACAGGCAAACTTTTTTTCCTCCTCAAACCTCCTGGTGGCTACAACCGTAAGAACAGCGGTTTTCTCTGACTTACTCAACCTTACCACGAGATGCCTTAAGAGTCCCTTGCGGGTCTTTTCATTATAAATTATCAGGCGGAGTTCTTTGATGACTTCACGGGCGTATTCCACTATACTGTTGGCAGGCTCCATCTCAAGCATGCACCTGGAAACAGGGACAATCCTGTGGCTACCCCTTTCATAAAACCCGGAAACCACCTCCCCATTCCTAAATTCCAGCGGCTGCTGTATCTTGTTCCGGTACCCAAAAGGCGTCTTACACCCTATTACAGGACTTACCTTGAAATCCCTGACCCCGCCCAGGTGGGCTATGGTTTCGGATACGATACTTAGTTTACAATCAAGCTGGTCCGCATAGGAAAGGTTCTGCCAGTGGCATCCCCCGCACTTCTCGAAAACCGGGCAGGGGGCTTTCACATATTTACCGGACCTCTTTATAAAACTCTCAACCTCGCCTATCCAGTAATTCTTCATCTTCCTGGTTATCTTTACTTCAACCCTGTCGCCCGGTATCGCCCCGGGCACGAAAACGGCAACCCCGTCAATGCGCCCTATAGCGTTCGGACCGTAAGTCAATTTGTCAATTATCATTTCCATTTGATTCCCCGTAACAATAAAGATAAAACTAACCCCGAATCACAGGAAAGCCATGGTACTGCGTTTACAGTCGCGGCTTCCTTGTAGTTCGGGGCAAGAGTATTTTTCATAAAATTACTTCACCAGTTTATGGAGAGTATGTTTACGGCAGAACTTACAGTGTTTTTTCAAATCAAGTTTCTTTGCCTTCTTCTTCTTGTTTCTTCTGTATGTATAAGTCCTGTTCTTACATTTAGTGCACTGCAATGTCATTGTGATTGAATCTACCTTTGCCATTATTTGCTCCTCGTATAATAAGTATATCTGAAATTTTGTCAATTATACTAAATATTACGCTGTTGTCAAGGAAATCACACCTTCTTGAAATATTATTATTGAAATTAAGCAGGTATAGATGCTATGAACTGCGGTAACAGCCTATAGTAATATATTATATCAATGAAGCAAGAAATTTTGATGCTGGAATAACTCTAATCTTATTTCTTTTATCAACGAAATCATGTCTCTCTGAAGCTGTTACAATAAATCTATTTGAAACATTAAATCTTTCTGCAAAATACTTTAATGGCCTATGAGTTGACTTGTAAGAGTATTTACACTCAACAAATATCCAGGGATTTTCGTCCCAGGTTATTACAAAATCAACTTCCCTTTTATCTCGATCGCGAAGATAATGCAGATTAACTTTTTTACCATGCGCTTCTTGAAAATAGTTACAATACTTCAATAAATGAACAGCTATCATATTCTCATATTTCATTCCTTCATCCTTTATTTCTGACCAGTCCCATAAATAATACTTCTTTTCCTTTTTTATTGCTCGTGATATTTTTTTGCTGTATGGTGACACAGAAAATATATAATAATTTCTACTTAATATTTCCAGCCATGATTTGATTGTCTTGTGACTTGCCTGCAAATCATTTATTAACGAATTTATTGAAAGCGGAGAGCCCACCTTTGATGGTATTATTTCAGCTAAGATTTCTATTTGTGATAAAGAATGTATTCTTTCATAATCTCTTATATCTTCTCTCATAATTCTTTCAAATCTTTCTTGATGCCATCTTTGCAATGTTCTTTCAGAACCAGAAAGAAAAGGTTCGGGGAAACCACCAAATTTTAGCAAATCTTTTACAGATTTTCCTTTTTTGTTAAAAATTAGTTCAGGTGGTGAATCTGAATACTCCGGTATTTTTTTATCCGCAAAATCAATCTCCTTTAAAGAAAAAGGATGTA
>JAUXDE010000007.1 GCA_030618495.1 Clostridia bacterium | reverse complement strand
TCCTAAGACCGCTTGGCCTCCGACTTCGTTCTTATAAAAAACCCCTATTTTCTTGCTCTCCTCCTCAAGTTCCTCCGGTTTAAAAATATCACCCTTGCTTATATCAAGAAGGCCCTGTATCTTCTTGACCCTGAAGGAATTAACGCCGATGAAATTAATCTTACCGATTTTTATTTTATTTCCTTCCGTTATAAAAAATGTAAGGGCAACTTCCTGCCCCTCATCATCAAAACTCGTAAAAGGCTCCACCGTTACGTCGCTGTAACCCTTTTCCTTGTACAGGTTGACCAGGATGTCAACATCGTCAATCATCTGTTTTCTGTCAAATGGTTTCTTCTCACCGGACCCGATTTTATTCTTCAGCATTTTATCCTTGAATTTCCTGTTGCCCTTAAAATCAATTCTTTTTACGCGGTGCTTCTCAACCACTATGAAAGTAATATTTACTCCGCCCTCACAATCCGAAACGTCAACCATGACTTCATTGAAATTGTTTAATTCATAAATGTTTTCGATATCCTTGTTTAATTCATATTCTGAATATTCCTTCCCGACCCTGGTTTTGATTACTTTTCTTATCTTCTTTACCGGCGTATCCCTGTATCCCTCTATTTCCACCCCCATTACCATCATGTTTGCTCCGGCGAAAATATTTTGCGCAAAAAACAACAGCAGTATAAAAACTATTGAAAGCTTCCTGTTCATTATTTTCTCTTTTCTTTAAAATCTTACCTGTTTTTCAAGCGTAATAATCGTATCTCTTCCCAGGGGGAGCTTCTGTCTTACCTTGATAAACTCACCTCCACTGGGGAGGTTAAACAATCTTGAAAGAAAATCAACGTCGTGTGACACTTCAATTTCGCCGCCCTCGGCAATATCGCTGTTTATTACATATCCGAAATACAGCCCTTCCTTATCCAGGTATTTACCGACTGAAATCCTGTAGGGCAAATTCCATTCCCTGAACCTTTCAATCATCGGAAGTTCAACCTTGATCCTGTCCGGCTGGAGGAATTTGGGTAACTTCAACTCCCTGCTGACAGCCCTGATAGCGTCTTCAAGCAAGGGAGCAAGGGTCATATCCAATGTCTTTACGAGCTCCTGGCTCAACATGGCATTTCTCTCCCTCTCAGACATGTCCTTGTAGTACATCCCGGCAACCTTTAAGAGAGCGTCTTCAGAACTCATTTCACTGTCGGTAAGCGAGGACAATCTGATTTTAAGGTCCGGAAAACTCGACCTTTCTATGGACATGATTATCGTATCGCCCGGAATCCTGGTCTCCGCTCTTCCGCTCATCATCACATTGTTGTCTATTATTTCAATGTTTCCTTCCTTTAGCTTGTAGTTGGAATTAAGATAATATATATCACCGTCTATAGTCTGCGCTTCACCGTTCACTATCAATTCGTTCGTGTTACCCGCAATTCCAATGCCGCCTTTAATGCGGGCGGTAATGTACTGCTTGGTATAAGTAACATTCTCTCCCGTAGTCAGCTTCAGGTCCCACGTCGCAGGCATTAAAAATTCCATCCTTCCCTTGTCTCTGTTTTTCGGCATCGCCGGGAAGGTAAAATGCGACTCGTTTAATTCAATTTCCCCGTCAATCTGATAAGCCCCCATGCTTCCGTATGCATGTATTTCGCCTTTTATCTTTCCTTTTGACGGACTCCCCCCCCGTTCGCCGCCAAGCAGACCAATGGGAATAGCAAGGTAATGGCTTTCTATCGATATGCCGGCTCCTCCTTCCATTTCCATATACAGATCAAAATCCCTTACTGAATCTCCTGTAAAGGACAGGTCCCCGGAGATGTCAAGCCTGGCATCTTCCATCCTGCCGCGGAATTTATTTATCTTCAGGTTATTGTTTTTAATACCGATATCGACTAAAACATCCGTTATCCTGCCGCCAAAATACGGTTTTTTTATTTTCTTCTTAATAACTCCACCGCTGCCCTTGAAATAGCCATTGATTACCGGCTTGCTGACCGAACCGGTTATTGTTGCCTCTCCATCTATGGCGCCGCTGCAGTCTTCAATTATTGGCCCCAGGAAAGAAAGCAATTGCATGCTGTTGTCACCGAACATTTTTACTCTTATCCGATGGTCCTTCTCCGGGGTTTCTCCGGCAGTTTCATACGGCAGTTTTCCCGAGGCATCTATAACGTACTTGTCGGTTTTCATTACCTGCAGGTATTCCAGTTCAATCTCTTTTTCATCACCTTTGAAAGAAGCCCTTAGTTTATCAAAATCAAGATAACGGAGGTTACCCCCGTTGATTTCCACCGTCCCTTCCACAGAAGGCTTTTCCTCCAAATATTCCTTTGAGCCTGACAGTAAACCAAGCCAGTTGCCGGCCAGGTTAACATTAAATGTCGTTTGTCCTTTCTGTTCATCCCTGAGGTTCAACAGTTTACCCAGCGTCCGGGTTTCTATCCCATGATTTAATGTTTTCATGCTGCCTATTATATGTCCGTTTCTCATATTTACATCGCACTTAACATCTAATATTTTCTTTTTACCGTCATAAATTTCAATGTTCTCCACTCTGATAATATCAGGATCGCTTAAATTTACTTTTGCCCCGAACTTGGTTTCCTTGCCGGGATAAATATACCTGATTATATCATTCTTGTAATCCAGCCTTGTCTTCATTCCCGCAATGTTCCACTGGTTAATCCACAGGTCATTGATTGTAATCTCCGTGTTAATCCTGCTCTGTTCTCCCGAGAAATCCGCGACCCCCTCCAACTTCAATTCACCGAATAATGAAAGATTTTTCATCCCGACGTTTCTAAGGTGAACGGGAAAAGAAAACCCGTACTTCTTCCCACCCTTGCTTGTAAAAACACTTTTTCTGCCGAGGCGGATGATACTCTGAGCGTATTCCGCGGACAGCGAATCCACGTACAGTACGGATTCCTGAATTCTTACTTTCGTTTTAAGGTTCTTCAGTTTGTATCCGAAAATAGTGTTGTTTTTTGAAACTAAATCAGCCCTTAAAACAGGTTTGTTATAATCCCCGCGAAGATAGATGTTCCCGTCCACCTCCCCCGCAAAATCCAGGTAGTTTATTAGAATATCTTCCATAACTTCAACAGGAACTGATTTTAACCTGCCGTCCAGCTCAAAAGGGCTGTCAGAGTTGAAATCTATTTTTCCGGCTACAATAATCTCCCCGTAAGGCTTATCAAACTTCAGCCTGGCATTTTCAAAATCCAGAATCTTACCGGCGTATTTGAACTTTGATTCCCAGCCAAACCCTATATTCCGGCCCCTGAATTCTCCGTCTTTTATCCTGAACGCGCCTTCCATCACGGGACTTTCAACCGTTCCGTAAAACAATACGTCTCCCGTGAGTTCCCCCATTATGCCCCCTTCACAAACGAACTTCCTCCTCAGGAAGGAATTTATGAAATCAGGTATATCCTTCGATTTTATCCTAAAGCGGCTGTCAATTGAAACAGGTTTATTAAAACTCAACTTTGCGTTGCCCCTGACAATTTCACCAAACGTAAACGAACGGATGCTCAAAATTTTATTTTTATAACTCACTTTCGTATTAATCTCTTCTAAGGGCTCCTCATTCACGGTTAAATTCTTCGTTGACAGGTAACCGCTTATATCGGTTTTCCATTTTTCGGTTACATATAATTTCCCGCTGTAAGCGCATTCCCCGCTGACAACAGCATTATACGGCATTGGAGTGGAACTGCTTATCGAATAGTTATCCCACCGTGTTTTTATCCTGAATTTATTTGCCGTGTCTTTTTTCAAGCCAACCTCGGCGCTGCCCTCTATCTTTCCCTGTTCATTAATACAGGCAAATTCCTTTATCATGAGTTTTTCATCGGCGATATTAAAACCAAAACCCACTTTCTGGAAAATCCCGGACCTGCCGAAACTGACATTTTCTATAGAAAGTTCTCCCGACGCTTCCAGCGATTCACTCACGAACGGACCGGAAAATTCTACATTACCGTTCACGACTCCGTTTACATCCTTCTTCATCTCTACTGGCAGAAGGTTCAAGGCAACTTCCATTTCAGCATTAATACATTTCATTTTGCCGGAAACCCGGGGTTTTCCCCCGGCAAAATCAAGCAGAATGTTACCAAAATAGGAATCGTTGACATTAAACGCTTTCATCGACAACGCTTTTTCAAAATACCTGAAATCAGCTTCAATATTTATATCCAGCGAATTAACCGTCATGTCTTTCGTCGTAAATAATCCTGAAATATCAGGCGATTGAATGGTTCCTTTTATCCACCCGTTAAAATCAAACAACCCGTTAATGTCCGGATAATAACGCCGGATAAAAGGCGCTTGATTTGCCATGATATTCTCAATGGACGCCTGAACGTTCAGTTCATCCTTACCGTCCATGAAAACATTGCCTGAAAACTCTAATACACCTCCGTTATTGAGCGTCATCTTAAATTCAGTCAGGTCTATTGTTTTTTCTTCTTTTTTCCACAAACAGTTTACCGCAAGATCATAGGAATTATCAAGCTCCCTGACATTAAACCGCAGTCTTCCGCCCCTGTACCTGAATGGCCCGGAAACAGAACCAAGCGCGTAGTCCCCTATCTTCATTTTCCTGACACTCATGTCTCCTTCACATTGCAGGTTATCCAGTCCCCCCGAAAGCCTTGCCCTGAAGTTCAGGTAACCCTCATGCGGTTCCCGGAGAACCGGGATTAAAGCAAGGTTCATCCCATCAAGGTTGAAATCAAGGTCCAGTTTCGGATTCTTGATTTTACTGAAATCCGCACTGCCTTTCCCGTTAAAAACACCCTCGTAAAGGCTGACCTTGAACCCTTGCATGTCAATTACTCTATCCGAGTATTTAAACTTTGTTTCAAAATTATCAATCCTGACACCTGCCACCGTTGACTCATCCAGGATAAGCGAGCCGTTAAGAACAGGATTATCCAGGGTTCCCGCAACTTTCATTTCTATTTTGGCTTTGCCGTTTAAAGGCATTATGCCATCCATCCAATCCTGTTTAACGATACCCGGCAAATCCGCCAGTTCAACCAGGGATTCTGCCGATAACTCCAACTTCGGAGAAGGTGAAAGAAAATCCATAACTGCGCCTGATACCATGGACTCCGACTCGCCATATTTCAGTCCCAGGTTTTCACAGCTAATCATGTCATTATCAAATTGTATCCTGCCGTTTATAATACCGGCCGCATAAGGGGCCTCTTTAAAACTCAAACTTCCATCCCTGACAAGCAATTCACCCGAAAGAAAGAGTTTTTTCCGCTTGCTCTGCCTACTCAGTATCAGCTGTATATCCCCTGTTCCCCGACTGATTACGAACCTGCTTTCCGGCGACAATAATTTAAAATAATCCTTAAGTCCGATGTCCTTCCCGTTCAACCTGACAGCGAACTCTTCGGCGCGTAAAACACCGTCAACCTTTATCCTGCCTTCAGCGCTGCCCCCTGTTTTTGCGCTTATTGTAAATTCGACTTTGTTTTTGTCTTCGTCCAGCTTAAACGAACCATTAATCGCTTTCAACGAGAAAATACTGCCGTACTCAACATCCGCTGTTCCATTCTTAATTACAACATTACATGTTATAGGGATAACCGGCGCAATTCCATAATCCGCCATTTCCCCCTCCGAACTCAGCGACAGTACGGGGGAGTGGAAAACGATTTTCGATATGATTTCTTCAATAGGCCGTTTCTTAAACAGGTACTTAAAAAGGTTGAACCTGACCACGATTCTACCGCAATCAAGAAGTTTTCCTTCTTCCAGTTTCTTATGTCCGGCTACCTTAACATCATCAAGCATAACATACCCGAATAAATTTACCCTGACCTCGCCTATGCTGATTTCCCTGTCGACAACCTTTTCCAGGCGTTGGGCAATGATTACCCTGGCTCTTTCCATGGAATTGTTTATTTTTAATAATCCAAGGATGCATAATGCGGCAACCAGAAAAGTAATGGATATTTTAAAAAAACATTTTCTTATTGAAACTTCTTTCATTTTTTCTCTTTACCCTTGAATATAATCTTGTCCCCGGATATTTCAGCCATTACCTTCGCCCCGGACTTTAACTTACCCGCAAGAATCTCCCTTGAAAGGGAATCCTCCATGTACTTCTGTATCGCCCTCCTGAGCGGCCTTGCTCCGTATTTCGGGTCATACCCTTTCTCTATAAGAAAATCTTTTGCCTTATTACCAATTTCAAGCGTTATGCCTTTTTCGGAAACACGTTTTAGCATTTTGCCCAGCATCAGGTCGATTACCTGTTTCATCTCATCCCTTGACAAGGCATGAAAAACTATAAACTCATCAATCCTGTTTAGAAACTCCGGCTTGAAAACTTTTTTCACTGACTCCATAATGGTTTTCTTCATTTCCTTGTATGATATTTGCTTCGTTCCCCCGGTGACAAATCCCATGGTTTTTTCTGCTTCAAGTTCCTTCGCGCCGATATTGGAAGTCATGATAATAACGGTATTTTTGAAATCAACCTTATGGCCTAACGAATCCGAAAGATGCCCGGAATCAAAAACCTGGAGCAGAATATTAAAAACGTCCGGGTGAGCCTTTTCTATTTCATCAAGCAGCACCACGGAATAGGGCTTGCGCCTTACAGCCTCTGTCAATTGCCCCCCCTCGTCATAACCCACGTATCCCGGGGGAGCTCCGAGCAGGCGTGACACCGCGAATTTCTCCATGTACTCGCTCATATCAATTCTTATTATTGAGTCCTCATTTCCAAACATGAAATCGGCAAGCGTCTTGGCGAGTTCTGTCTTGCCAACACCCGTAGGCCCGAGAAAAACAAAAGAGCCTATGGGCCTGTCTACATCCTTCAATCCCGCTCTTGACCTCCGTATGGCGTCGGAAAGCACTGCTATCGCCTCGTTCTGTCCTATTACCCTCTTATGCAGAACTTCTTCCATATTCTGTAGTTTCTCCGATTCCTTTTCAGTCAGCCTGGATAATGGAATCTTAGTCCACTCCGAAACGATATGAGCAACATCCTCTTCCTTAACCGGTTTAATGATATTCTTTTTCTTCTCTCCCCAGCTTTTCTTCATGTCCTGGAACTTCTTCTGAAGTTTCTTTTCCTCATCCCTGAATTTGGCGGCTTTCTCAAATTCCTGGCCTGCAATCGCGGATTTTTTCTCGCCGGTAATTTTCTCTATTTCGTTTTCCATGTCCTTTATTTCCCTGGGCAGGATAGATGACTGCAATCTTGCCCTGGAACCCGCTTCATCAATTATATCAATTGCCTTGTCGGGCAGAAAACGGTCAGTAATAAAGCGTTGTGACAATTTCACCGCCGCAACTATTGCTTCATCGGTAATCTTAACCGCGTGATGGGCTTCGTACCTGTCCCGCAACCCCTTGAGAATTTCTATCGTTTCATCCGGGGAAGGCGGGTCCACCATGATGGGCTGGAACCTTCTTGCAAGAGCCGCATCATGCTCGATATACTTGCGATACTCATCAATTGTCGTGGCGCCTATGCACTGCAGTTCCCCCCTGGAAAGGGCCGGTTTAAGCATGTTTGAAGCGTCCATTGCCCCTTCAGCGGCTCCCGCGCCTACAACCGTATGCAATTCATCGATAAAAAGTATTATTGATGACTGGGCGCGCCTGATTTCATTCATTACGCGCTTGAGTCTCTGTTCAAACTCCCCCCGGTATTTAGTGCCCGCAATCATGCCGGCCAGGTCCAAAACAAGGACTCTCTTGTTCAGCAGTATCTCCGGTACATCATTATTTGAAATGTGCTGGGCCAGCCCCTCTACAATGGCGGTTTTCCCCACGCCTGGATCGCCCATCAGCACCGGATTGTTCTTTGTTCTCCTGCAAAGTATCTGTATTATCCTGTTAATCTCTCTTTCTCTTCCGATTATCGGGTCAAGTTTACCCTTTGCCGCCATTTCCGTTAAATCCGTGCTGAATTCATTCAGGACAGCTAATTTAACCTTAGTTTCCTTTTCCTTGGATGAAGGCGAAAACGGGGGACTCTTAAACGCGGCTTCGCCCAGGATTTCTATTATCTGTTTTTTCACTACTTCCGGATTTATTCCAATGGTTTCCAATACCCTGGCGGCAACACCCTCACTCTCCATCAACAGCGCCAGGAGTATGTGTTCCGTGCCCACGTATTCCTGCCCCAGATTGTCGGCTTCCCGTACGGAGAGTTCAATAATTCTTTTTGCCCTGGGAGTAAAAGGGACATCACCGACCAACAACACATTATCACCGGCCCCCACTATCTTTTCAACTTCAAGTCTTAACTTCTTCAGATTCACGTTCAATCCCGCCAGGACGGTTGCCGCAACCCCTTCACCGAGCGCTATAAGCCCCATCAGTATATGCTCAGTCCCAAGATAATCGTGATTCATTCTCTTTGCTTCTTCCTGGGCCAGTATCAATGCCGTCTTAGACCTCTGAGTAAATCTATTTTGCATTTACAAATCTCCTTTTAATTTCTTTCTGATCAAATCCGCGCGCGAAGTATCCCTCTTGTTGGACAACAATGTCTCCCCTGCTGTCTCCTGCAGGTGCGCCGGTTGAGTTATAATCATCAGTTCATTGAGTGTTTCAATGCCCGCATTAAAATTCATTCCCATGTAAATCCCGAGTTTTATCCTGGAAATCAAATCCATCGTCTCATTGTAACTGATTATACGCGCGCTTGAAAGTACCCCGTACGCCCGGAAAACCTTATCTTCAAACTCCTTTTTATCCTCATTGTATAAAATTTTTCTGCTCCTTGCCTCATTATCGACAACACGCCTGGCAACACTTTCAAGCTTGCTTGTTATTGTTTCCTCTGAAGACCCAAGGGTAACCTGGTTGGATATCTGAAACATGTCTCCTATGACTTTAGTCCCTTCCCCGTATAAACCACGGGCAACAATCCCTATTTTTCCAAGGGTTTGCAGTAATTTGTCCACTTCGTTTCTGACAACCATCGCCGGCAAATGCACCAGTATGGATGCCCTCAATCCTGTCCCCGTATTCGTGGGGCATGCCGTAAGATACCCTATCTCATCCGAAAAAGCAAAGTTCAGTTTTTTCTCAAGGTCTTTGTCAATTTTCTCCACCACATCCCATACTTCCTTTAACTGCAGGCCTGATTGTATACCCTGCAGGCGCAGGTGGTCTTCTTCGTTAATCATGATGCTTATCAGTTCCCTGTCCCCGATTACAATTCCTCTTACTCCTCTTCCGTTGGCATGTTCGTAGGAAATCAAGTGTCGTTCCATCAGGAACTGCCTATCAACCCTGTCGTAGTCTTTCATGTCAAGTATAACCGCTTTTTTCAGGTAATTATTCTTTTTACAGGCGGCTTCTATCAAATCATAGGATTTTCTTTGCTGTTGGCTGTTTCCCCTTTGGGGAAATGGAATCATGCGCAGGTTCCGCGCTATACGAACGCGGGAAGATACAACGATATCATTCAATGGCCCTTTGCCTGACAGCCAGCCGCTCTTGTATTTCAACATCGGCATTAATTTCATTTCAATCCCCGGCTTATTGTTTTCTTCTTTCCAATCTCCTTTATCTTGTCCCTGATTACAGCCGCTTTTTCATATTCCTCGTTTTCAATTACGGACTTTAAATCCTCTTTTAATTCGTACAGGGTCTTTTTCGTTTTTGTTTTTTTAGGCTTTCCCTGCATTTCGGGCATCTTCCCCTTGTGATGAGTAGCCCCCTGAAGCCTTCCCAGCAGCGGGGTAAGCTGAACCTTGAATGCCCTGTAACACTCCGAACACCCCAACCTGCCGGATTTCTTGAATTCAGCGTAGGTAATCCCGCAGTTTGGACACTTCCTGACAACCTTCTTCACTTCCGGGGAAGAAGGCGCGTCCGTGAATCCCGCAAGGAGGCCAGCCAGATCATGCTGCTCCTCTCCAAACGGAACATCCTCTATCTCAAACAGGTTTATTCCTTTCTCCCGGGCGCAATCCTCACAAAGGTGAATTTCCACGATTTCGTTATTGCTCACGTGCTTAAAATGAATCGTTGCCTGTCTACCATGGCATATATTACAAAGCATAATTATCCTTTTGATTTATGGGAACACGGAATTATGGGGACACGTACTTAATTGATTAATAAAATACTGACATAATTTCTTAGCCTGAAAAACAATTAAGTACATGTCCCCATAATCTTCACTCCCTCCGACTGTGTTAATTTCTTAAATTCACTTATGAGTTTAGCCGTGAACTTCCCCGGCTTGCCATCGGCGATGATTCTGTCGTCGATTTTTACGACAGGAATTATTTCAGCCGCGGTACCCGTGAGAAAGCACTCGTTTGCGGTATACATATGAAACTGCGTGAACACTTCCTCCTTTATTGACAATCCCATGTTCTTTTCCGCAATTTTCATCACGGCCTTTCTCGTTATGCCGTTCAGTATCCCGATATAGGAAGGCGGTGTAATCAACGACCTGCCCTTAATGATAAAAATATTATCCCCCGTGCACTCGGTCACGTACCCGTCCTTACTTAATAATATCGCTTCCGGAGCTTTGCAGAGTTTTGCCTCTATCTTTGCCAGTATGTTATTGAGGTAATTCAATGATTTTATGGATGGGTTTATGGCATCAGGGATATTCCTCCTGGTTGATACCGTGACGACACCCAGTCCTTTCTTGTAGTATGTTTCCGGGTAGAGTTTAATCTTATCGGTAATGACGATTATTCCCGGGCTTTTGCACTTATCCGGGTCAAGCCCCAGGTCTCCGATGCCTCTCGTAACGATCAGCCGGATGTAGGCGTCTTTCAAATCGTTTGCCCTCAGGGTGTTAATTACTATCTTCTCGAGTTCCTCCGGTTTCATGGGAATTGTCAACCTGATAGCCCTGGCAGAATCGTACAGGCGGGTAAGATGCTCCCTTAATTTAAACACCCTGCCCGAATAAGCGCGGATACCCTCAAAAACCCCGTCACCGTACAGAAGCCCATGGTCAAAAACGGATATTTTCGCATCCTTCTTATCCACCAGCTTACCATTTAAATATACCTTAAAACTCATATAACATCTCCCCTTTTTCTCAATTTTATATTAAAATCCAATCTTTCTTGTTTTCTTGCGCTTTGGTTTTAATCCTTTCTTAATTTCATCCAATGCTTTAAACACAATTTGAAACTGCCGGTTATACGATTTTCTCATTTGTTCAATATTTGACCTCAGTTCCTTGTTCGTGTATAGAAACTCTTTTATTTTAGTGAAAACCCTCATGACCTGGATATTTACCTGAACGGCCCTCTCACTGTTAAGTACGCTTGAAAGCATTAATACCCCATGTTCAGTGAAGACATAAGGAAGTTTGCGAGTGCCGCCTCTTCCTTTTTTTGATATTCCAATTTGGAATATCAAAGAATTATGCTCCTTTCTTGTTAACTGAAACATAAAGTCTGCCGGGAAGCGTTTAATATTCCTTTTAACTGCCTTATTTAAATTTCCTGTTGTTACCCCGTACAGCTCCGCCAGGTCCCTGTCAAGCATTGTCATTTTGCCGTGAAATATATAAATCTTCTGCTGTATACGTTCCAATGGAATTATATTTGCCAATTCTTTGTTCCCTTCATTTTTCTCAATTTCTACGACAGCCCCCCATCCTTCAGATGGAACAGGCAATCGGATTTGTTTACGAGTTCCTCGTCATGCGTTACCACGATAAATGCCTTGCTTCTCGAACGGCTTAAGTGTATCAGGAGTTCATATACCACTTCACCCGTTTTCCTGTCAAGGTTGCCCGTCGGCTCGTCGGCAAGCAGCAGTACGGGGTCATTAATCAATGCCCTGGCTATTGCCACGCGCTGTTGTTCGCCTCCCGAAAGGATGGAAGGATGGTGATTCATCCTGTCCTCAAGCCCCACTTCCCTTAAGAGGCTCTCCGCTTTATCCCTGATTGACTGCCTCCCGCCTTTATCCTTCCACGCATCGTTTATCATACCGGGAAGCATGACATTTTCCAACGCGGAAAACTCGGGCAGCAGGTTATGGAACTGGAAGATAAACCCTATCTTTTCATTTCGCCACACGGCAAGTTCTTTGTCGGACTTATCCGTCATACTGACACCGTCAAAAACTATCCCGCCCGACGTCGGCTTTTCCAGCACACCCATTATGTGCATCAGGGTGCTCTTCCCCGTACCCGAAGCCCCCTGTATTGAAATAAGCGTATTTTTCTTTACGGTTAAATTGATATCGTTCAAAACTTCTATTTCCTTACTGCCCTGGTAAAAACTCTTACACACGTTCTTTACTTCAAGAATATTTTCCATTTCTAATAGTACCTTATCGCCTCACAGGGGTCCAGCATTGAAGCCTGCCTCGCCGGGTATATCGTTGATGCCAGGCTGATTAATATTGCGCCGGCGCATACGAATATGATGTCATTTACCTGCATCCTCACCGGAACGGTGCTTAAATAATAAATATCGGCAGGTAACTTGATAAATTCATACTTGTCAATCAATCGGCATGTGATATACCCCAAAACCGTCCCCACAAACGTGCCGACGACACCAATTACGGCGCCCTGGAAAACAAACACTTTCATTATGCTCCCTCTTTTTGCCCCGAGCGCCTTCAATATACCGATATCCCTTGTTTTTTCCAGCGTCATCATTATGAGCGTGCATATTATGTTGAAAGCAGCCACAAGTATAATCAGTATTAAAACAATTGCCATGATAACTTTCTCAAGTTTAAGCGCTGAAAACAAGTTCCTGTTGGTGTCAATCCAGCTCCTGACCCAGTACGGGTATCCCAGTTTTTCCTGTATTCTGGCGGCTACATTCTGCGCCTTGAACATGTCTTCTATTTTCACTTCTATCCCGGAAACATCCTCCCCCATATTGAACATCTCCCGGGCCGCCGCCATTGAAATATACCCCAGGTTGCTGTCATACTCATACATACCGGAATTAAAAATCCCCGCAACCTGAAACCTCTTAATCCTGGGAATCAAGCCAAGATGGGTTGCCTTTCCCGAAGGGGACATCACGGATACGGTATTGCCAAGGGTAACGCCCAGGTTATTAGCCAGCTCGTATCCAAGCACTATTGGCGGCTTCTCGCCCGCCTTGCGGACCCCGTTTCCCGACAAACGAGACAGGTCTCCTTCCCTGGTGTTCTTTTCAATATCCAGGACCCTGGACGTCAGTTCCGGTATAATGCCCTTCACAACCGCGCCCGAAGTATTGTCCCTGTATTTCAACATCACCTGGCCGTAAATGAAGGGAGCCGTCGCAATAACCGTATCAACTTCCTCAGTCCTGCTCCTGACGGTTTCTACATCGCTTAAACCTATATTTCTCTGGTCGGCGATAACGATATCGGAACTGTTGGCAACGATTTTCTTCTTAATATCAACCTGGAACCCGTTCATTATTGAAAGGGTAATAATGAGAGCCGCGACTCCCAGCGCCACGCCCCCGATGGAAATCAGGGAAATCACGGATATAAATGCATGCTTCCTCCTGGCTTTCAAATACCTTAAACTTACAAACAGCTCGTATCTCATTAATCACTCTCTTTTTTCATCTGGGGAAACAGTATTACGTCCCTTATCGAGGCTGAGCCTGTAAAAAGCATCACAAGCCTGTCTACCCCTATCCCGAGCCCGGAACACGGGGGCATACCGTATTCAAGGGCGCGGATATAGTCATCGTCAACCACCCCGCCCTCTTTCTTGAGTTCCCTGTCTTTCATCTGCTCTTCCATTTTCGCCCTCTGTTGGATCGGGTCGTTCAATTCGGAATAGGCGTTTGCTATTTCCTGGCCGTTTATGAACAACTCAAACCTTTGGGCTATTTTTGGATTGTCCTTTTTCGGTTTGGCAAGAGGCGAATGCTTCGCGGGATAATCCACGATGAAAACCGGGTCAACCAGCGTCGGCTGGACAAATTTATCAAAAATATGCTCCATTATTTTATGCTCGCCGTTGTCTTCGGAGTACTTAACGCCCAGGCTGTCCGCAAGCTTCGCCATATCGTCCCTGCCGTCCACTTCTGAGAAATCCTTGCCCGTTTTCTCCTTCAGTATGTCGTAAAGAGATACGCGCGGCCACGGCGTTTTCAGGTTAATCGTTTTTTCCCGGCTCTGTACTTCCGGTTTCCCGAGAAGTTCTTTTGTAATGAAGTTAAACAATGATTCGCACAACTCCATCATGCTCGTGTAATCCGTGTAGGCGTTATAAACCTCAAGCATCGTGAATTCGGGATTATGCTTCGTGGATATACCTTCGTTCCTGAAGTTCCTGTTTATTTCATAAACCTTCTCGATGCCCCCTACCACCAGGCGTTTCAGGTAAAGTTCCGGGGCGATGCGAAGGTATAAATCCATATCAAGCGATTCATGATGCGTGATAAACGGCTTTGCCGTAGCGCCTCCGGCAATGGACTGCATCATGGGAGTCTCAACTTCAAGGTAGTCCTTTTCATCGAGAAATTTCCTTATCGCCTGCACTATCCCGCTCCTGAGCCTGAAAACTTCCTTGACGTCCTCATTAACTATCAGGTCTACGTACCTCTGGCGGTACCTCGTTTCAACATCCTTGAGTCCGTGCCATTTCTCGGGCAAAGGGCGAAGCGACTTTGCCAGCGGAAGAAGCGATTCAACGTGTATCGTTAGCTCTCCCGTTTTAGTATAGAACATCTTCCCGGATAGTCCCACGAAATCACCTATGTCCAGCAACTTGAATATCATGTAGTTTTCACTGCCGACATCGTCTCTTTTCAGATACGCCTGAACCCTGCCGGTCATGTCCTGGATGTGAATAAAACTCGCCTTCCCCATCTTGCGCATGGACATGATTCTACCGTGGGCGGATACGGCCTTACCCTCCAGTTCCCTGCCTTTTTTCAATATATCGCTGATACAGTGCGTCGCATCAAACCCGTTCGGGTATGGGTCAACCCCCTTCTCCCTGAGTTCTTTCATTTTCTGCCTTCTCTGGGAAATCAGGTCATCTATGGGAGACTTGCTATTCTTTGAATTTTCTCTGGATTCTTGCATCCTTTATCCTCCGCTTTATTTTCTGCACCATTTCTTCCTCAAGCTGGCTGCCCTTCGCCTTCAATATATTTTCCAGTGAACTTATAGCTCTTTTAACCACAAAATCCCTCAGGTCTTCCAGCATCGGAATAAGGGCGTTGATTGCGATGTCGTTGCCTATCTCACCCATTGCCCAGGCGCCGCTCAGGCGCATCCACGCGTCGGTTGACCCGCACATCCGGCTAATAACAACCATTGCCTTTTCCTTGTTAAACTTGTACATGGCTTTGCCCGCATTGGCTCTTACCCTACTGTCCACGTCCGAGAGGAAAGGCTCAATCAGCCTCTCCCCGGTCTCGGGATCATCTATTGTTTCCTCTATCAACTCTACCCCGTTTGCCCTTGCCCTTATATGAGGATTGATATCCGTCCTTATTTCCGTAGTCCCGTCAGGCCTGGCAATTGCCATCTTTACCGTTTCCTGGGCGCTTGCCTTGCTCTGCTCCTCCATCATACTGAGCACTCTTTCCATCTGGTTGGTGAGTATATCCTTGATGCCGCTCCCTAACTGGTTCACCTTATCGCTTATTTCCGTGTTCTGCTGTTTCGTAAGCTGAACCGCCCTGTCCGTCGCCTGCCTCGTCGCTGCAGTACCGGCTTCGCTATTCCTCCTGAGTGTTATGATTAGAATTAAAATCACCGCGACAATGCCAATAACTAAAATGAGTGATATGATAAATACCATCATGGACTGTTCCCTTTGCCTTCTGGCTTTATCCTCCGCCTTCAGGCTGCCTTCCAACCCCGTATAAATATTCCTGATTCCTGCGTCTCCGGGAGCCAGTTCATAAGCTCTTCTTAAAAGAGGCAGGGCAGAAGCATAATCTTTACTATCGGAAAACTCCGCACCGTATTCAACGAGCGCCTTTATGAGGAACTTCTTTGTTTTCTCATTTTCAGGGTCAAGTCCTATTGCCTTCTCAAGATCGCCTATCGCCGCTTTCATATCCCCGCGCAGGTATTTTTGGAGGCCTTTATTGAAAAACAAATCCATATCGCCTCCATGGGAAACAGAAGGAAATAAAGAAAGTGTTATTGCAAGAAAGGCGAGAACCGCCACGAGCGGGTATCGATTCATAAAAAAGTTCCTATCCGTAAAAAACCGCACGAATGATTTATTCATAAAATGCCGCGGTTTTTCTATTCGACCAGTAATATAATGTCCTTCATTTTTGCTAACATTTCTTTTGCCTTTTTATTATCAGGGGTATGGCAATAAACCTTTTATTTAGTTGCATTTTTCACTTCTACATCGTTATTTAAGACATTATTATTATATCATACAAATAAATATATTACAATAGTAATCTTTATTAGTGGTAGAATTAAGGTTAGTTAAGGTTAAGTTGAAAGGTATGATTCAATAAAATCGTCAATTTCCCCGTCCATTACGGCCTCAACATTTCCTGTCTGCGTACCCGTGCGGTGGTCCTTCACCATCGTGTAGGGACAGAAAACGTATGAACGAATCTGGCTTCCCCATGCAATATCGCCTTTTTCATTATAGTGTTTTTCTTTTTCATTGCGAAGTTTTTCCTGCTGAATTTCAAAGAGCCTGGCCTTCAACTGTTTCATGGCCATTTCCTTGTTCTTGTGTTGAGATCTTTCATTCTGGCACTGAACGACAGTTTTCGTCGGTAAGTGCGTAATCCTCACGGCTGAGTCCGTTTTATTCACATGCTGTCCGCCCTTGCCGCTTGCGCGGTAAGTATCGATCCTCAGGTCTTTTCCTTCGATTACAACCGTCGGCATGTCTTCCACTGAGGGAATCACATCACAGGCGGCAAAACTTGTATGCCTGCGTTTATTTGCGTCAAAAGGTGAAATTCTCACCAGGCGGTGAATGCCAATTTCGGACTTCAAGTATCCAAAAGCATATTCCCCGCTAAGGACAAAGGTAACCTTTTTTATTCCGGCTTCATCCCCCGACAAAACATCGGTAACGGTGGCTTCGTAACCCCTTTTTTCCGCCCAGCGCAGGTACATCCTTAACAACATCTCAGTCCAGTCGCACGCCTCGGTGCCTCCGGCTCCCGAATGAAGGGTGAAAATTGCATTGTTCTTATCAAATTTGCCCCCCAGTCTTGAGCGAAGTATTAACTTCTTGAAATCCTTCTCCAGTTCATTGATGCCTTCCGTTATCTCGTTGACCGTTTCCCGGACTTCCCCGGAATCACCCTGGGATTCCCTCACCAGAAGCAGCAGTGTTTCCATATCATCATACTTTGTTTTCAAACCCTCATACTCCTTGACGTCCTTCCTGCAATCATTCAATTTCTGCATTATTTTTTTTGCTTCATCCGCATTATCCCAGAAATCATTCTTTGATATGGTTTTTTCAAGTTCTATAATCCTCTTTTTCTTATCATCTATTTCAAAGAAACCTCCTTGATTCTTCAATATGAGCGCTAAATTTCTTTATGCCGTTTGACAGTTCTTTTAGTAATTGCTTGTCAACCATAACTACTTCCCTCCCTTGCCCCGCGAAACGGGTTATTACCGTTTTTTACGGGTATTCTTCATCTTTATAAAACCCATCAGAATCGCAAAAGCGATACACAGGTAGGCAAATACATCACCATGCCTGGTATAAAACGTTACGGCTTTTCTCTTCGAAAGCCTGGCCGTAATGCAGGCCTTTTCAAATATTTCCGTCTCCTCTTCGATTCCCCCGTACTCATTAATAAACCCTGAAATACCCGTGTTCGCCGCGCGAATAATATTAATCCTGTTTTCAACCGCCCTGAATACATTCATTGAAAAATGCTGCTGTAAAGCGGCCGTTCTCAAATACCAGGCATCATTGGTGATGTTGATCAGGCAGTCCGATTCCATTCCAACGATTTTCCTCGTCAGGTCAGGGAATATGGATTCAAAACATATGACCGTGCCGAATATACCAAAAGGCGTTTCAAACCTCCTGTATTCCTCGCCGGGGGAGAAATCCCCCAGGTCTCCTAACACCCTGAATATTTTTTCAAGCGCGGACCTGAAGGGAACATATTCACCGACCGGGACAAGATGTATTTTATCATACCTGTCAACAATGTCTCCGTCGGGAGAAACCAGAAACGCCGAATTGAAATATGTTCCGTTTTCATACTCGGGACTGCCTATAACATGATAAGCGCCGCTAAATCGCGCAAGTCCGGTTACCCAGTCATGGATATGCCCGTCCAGCCTTAGATACCCGGGCACCGCGGTTTCCGGCCAGACGATTATTTCCGGTTCTTCCTTTTTTGCTTCCGCCGTAAGCCCCGCATAGGAATTGAAAATCATTTCTTTATATTCATCATCCCATTTCATGTACTGATCAATATTCCCCTGCAAAATACTCACCTTCACCGAATCCCCGGTCTCTCTTTTTGCAATACTGTATATTCTTATGGCACCAAATATGGAATTTGCCATAACTATAATTAAGGCCAGGATAACGTACTTGTTCCCGATGACCTTGCGCCAACCTTTAAAATTCATTATCACGTTCTTAAGAACCGTGTTTACAAATATTATCAGAAATGAAACACCGTAAACAGCCGTAAACTCCGAAACCTGAATAACCGTTAGATTCCGCCACTGCGAGTAACCGAAAGCCGCCCAGGGAAAACCGGAAAATAAATGCCCCCTCAGCCACTCTACAAGAACCCATAGCGAGGCGGCAAAAAGAGAGTTAACGATAACCGGCCTTGCTTTCCCGGATTGGAACAGGTTTAATCCAAGACAGAAAATGCCGTAAAACGCCGCCAGAATGGCGCTAAACAACACCAGTACAAAAATCGCAAACAGCGCGCTTTCGCCATCCGCTACGATCGTTGGCACTACCCAGTAAAGGATGCCCGCAAACGAGATAAAACCCGCAAGAAATCCCAGCCTGAAGGAACGTCCTTTACTCCTGCCGTCTACGGCAACCAGCAGCGGGATAAAGGCAATCCAGGCAAGAAATGACAGGTTAAAACCCGGAAAAATGAGTATTGTCAAAACACCCGAGAGGGCTGAGAGCAACGTAAACCTGTCGGTTCGTTTTATTATTTCTATGATATTGAATTTTTTCATTTTTATCATTGGATAAAAACCAGGACTAAAAACCGGGACGGTTCTGAAAACCGGGACGGTTCTGATTTTTATTGATGGTTTAAAATCAGAACCGTCCCGGTTTTTACGTCCCGATTTCCGGTTTTTTTTATCGCGCGCAGCATTTTTTATACTTCTTTCCGCTTCCGCACGGACAGGGGTCGTTTCTTCCAACCGTTGTTACCGGCGCAGGTTTCTTTTTCCCGGCGCCGGGGGCAGCGGAAGGACCGCCTGCCCTGCCAACCTGTCCTCCTGAGGCAGGTTTTACATATTCCCTGCCGGACTCAGGCCTTCTGACCATATGAGGCGCTACCTTAACCCTGAATATCAGCGCCGTTATTTCCTCTTTTATACGCTGCTCCATCATGTCAAAGGATCTTGCCGATTCGCGTTTGTATTCAATAAGAGGGTCTTTCTGCCCGTACGCGCGCAGGTTAATACCCTTCCTCAGGTGATCCATATCATAGAGGTGGTCCTTCCACCTGCTGTCAATTACATGCAGTTTTACCATACGTTCAATGTCCCGCATTACTTCCACACCCACCTCTTTTTCCCTGCCGTCATATCTTTCCCTTATCTTCTCAGCCAGCATCATGCCGAGCCTTTCCCTTGTAAACCCTGCCAGCTCATCCCTGTTGATACTGAAATTGACATCAAAAGAGCGCTGCATCCACGCGCCTATTTCCGACATATTCCATTTTTCCGGGTAGACCTTCGGCGGGGCGTAAAGGTCAAGCTTGTCATCAATAACATCTTCCATCATGGCAAATACATCTTCCTTGATGTTTTCACCCTTGAGAACCTCCTGCCTCCAGGAGTAAATAACCCCCCTCTTTTTATTCATAACGTTATCAAATTCAAGTATTTGCTTGCGGATATCAAAGTTCATACCCTCAATCTTTTTCTGGGCTGATTCCAGCGCCCTGCTTATCAACGGATGCTGAATGTCCTGGTCTTCCTCCCACCCGAGCCTGTCCATGACCGCGGTAATCCTGTCCGAACCGTATAATCTCATTACATCATCTTCAAGCGCCAGGTAAAAACGCGATGAACCCGGGTCCCCCTGCCTGCCGGACCTTCCCCTCAACTGGTTGTCTATCCTCCTCGAATCATGCCCCTCCGTGCCGATTATGTGAAGGCCTCCCAGCCCGACAACATCCTCATGTTGCTTCGGATCGGGCGGATTGCCGCCAAGTATGATATCCGTTCCGCGGCCCGCCATGTTCGTTGCGATTGTAACGGCTCCCTTTCGCCCTGCCTGGGCAATTATTTCGGCTTCTCTCTCATGGTATTTCGCATTTAAAACGTTATGCTGCACGCCCTTTCTTGAAAGCATACTGCTTAAATGTTCGCTGTACTCTATTGACTTCGTGCCGACAAGCATAGGACGTCCCGCCTTGTTCAATTCCACAATCTCGGTTATGATAGCATTGTCCTTTTCTCTTTTTGTCTTGTATATAACGTCTTTAGGGCGTCCCCTCCTCAACGGCTTATTGGTAGGCACGACAACAACATCCAATTTATATATTTTCCAGAATTCATCCGCTTCGGTAATAGCCGTACCCGTCATCCCGGCAAGCTTGTTGTACATGTTAAAATAATTCTGGAAAGTTATCGTTGCAAGCGTCTGGTTTTCTTCGGCTATCCTGAGGTTCTCTTTAGCTTCTATCGCCTGGTGGAGACCTTCACTCCAGCGCCTTCCCGGCATCAACCGCCCCGTGAACTCGTCAACAATCATAACCTGTCCGTCCTTCACAACGTAGGCCACGTCCTTCTTAAAATGATTGTATGCCCTTAACGCCTGATTTATGTGATGCACCCATTCACTGTCAATGTCAGCATAAATGTTTTCAACACCGAGGAGGTTTTCACACTTCCTGATACCCTGCTCGGTCAACGTTGAAGTTCCGGCTTTCTCATCCGAAAGATAATCAAAACCCTTGCCCAGGTCCTCCCCCTGTTCTTTTGCCTCCGCTTCTTCCTTCTCGGTTACGAACTTGCCTTTGAGCATGGGTATAACCCTGTTAACCTTGTAGTACTTGTCGGTGGACTCCTCCGCGGGGCCCGATATAATCAACGGGGTCCTTGCCTCGTCTATCAGGATGCTGTCGACTTCATCAATAATAGCGTAATTCAATTCACCCTGGACACAGTCATCCATGGTCGTTGCCATGTTGTCCCTCAGGTAATCAAAACCCACTTCGTTGTTGGTAACGTAAGTAACATCGCATTGATAGGACTCCTGCCTCTGGCTCGAAGACATATCATGCTGAACCAGTCCCACGGACAGCCCGAGGAACTTATAGATTTTACCCATCCACTCGGAATCCCTCTTTGCCAGGTAATCGTTAACGGTAACCACGCTCACGTTTTTTCCCGCGAGACTGTTCAAATACACCGGCAGAGTGGCAACGAGAGTCTTCCCCTCCCCGGTTGCCATCTCGGCAATCCTGCCGTGGTGCAACACTAATCCGCCAACAAGCTGTACGTCAAAATGACGCATGTTCAACACGCGCTTTGCGGTTTCCCGCACAACAGCGAATGCCTCAGGCAGAATTTCATCGAGGGTTTCACCCTCCCGGCACCTTGACCTGAACTCAACTGTCTTGCCCTGAAGTTCCTCGTCAGACAAACCCGAAATTGTTTTTTCCAGGGAATTAACTTTATCGACAATAACCTCAAAATCCTTCAACTCCCTTTCATTCTTACTGCCAAATATTTTTTTAATAATTAATTTAATCATAGCTAATAAGCGCGTTTCCTCTCTTTTACCTTCTTTTTTGCGGTATTAATACGCCGGTATTCCCTTACCAGGATAGCTTCCTTCAATTTACTTCCTAAAAAATAATTACCCGCATCACCGTTTTTTTTGATTACCCTGTGGCAGGGTTTTATGCTCTGTGACATAAATTCCCGATGTTTTTGCTAGAGGATTTTGAGTCGAACCGAAGCAACGAGAGGTGAGCATACTAATTGTATGTAAACCGAGCGTTGCAAAGGCACAGGCCAAAAACCCGAAGCCCTTCGGGAGGCTTAGTACCTGGTTAAATAACCTATGTAATCATAACAGATATTATTTTAACTGGATTCAAAGAACGAGAAACGATGTTTGCTTGTTGCAAATGAGTGACGAGTGATGCAAAATCCAGTTAAAAGAATTTCTACCATTAACGGTCATATCCGTATATGGTTACTTGCTTCCTCCCTTCGCCTTGACGTGCATTCAGCACGCCGGCGTTGTCGTTCGTTGCAATCATACCATATCCAGACATGTTATGATTACATAAGTTGTTTAACAAGGCACTTATGGTCGACTTCTTCGTTGTTTCGTCGGTTACAATGTCACCACATTGCGCCACTCCTCACGCCTTGAATTTGCCCAGACTATAGCCTCAAAAATAGCGGTAATTTATGTTACGGAGCACTACTCCCCGGCTTTCTGAATGCAACCCCTTTTGCGCACATGGGGCATTCCTGCGGTTTGTATGTTTTAACATGGATTTTCAGAAGACTCTTCAACTCGAAGTCCTGTTCTTCACCGGACCTGTCCACGATACAGCCGTAACCTATAACATCCGCTCCCTCGTTGCGAACGGTATCCGCAACCCTCATGATCGAACCGCCCGTAGTTATAACATCTTCAACAACGATAGCCCTGCTGCCTTTTTCAACACTAAAACCCCTGCGAAGCACCATTTTTCCGTTTTCTTTTTCGCAGAAAATCGCCCTGCACTTCAAGGCCCTCGCCACTTCCTGTCCCACGACAATCCCACCTATTGCGGGTGAAACGACAACATCAACAGCGTCATCCCTGAACTTTTCGGCAATTTCGCCGCAAAGCCTCGAAGCAATCCCGGCATGTTGAAGGACAAGGGCGCATTGCAGGTACCTGTCCGAATGAAGTCCGCTGGATAACAGGAAATGCCCATTCAGCAGCGCATTGCTGTCTTCAAATATTTTCAGAACATCAGCTTCTTTAATCATCTATTCGATTTCCCTGAGTATATTCTCGGCCGCTTCATGCGGATTGTCGGCTTTTATAACAGGCCTTCCAACGACAATATACGTGGCGCCTTTTGTGATTGCCTGTTTCGGGGTCATTACTCTCTTCTGCTCATCCTCTGCCGACCCCGCGGGCCTTATTCCCGGTGTTACAACCATGAATTGTCCGCCAACCTCTTTCCTTATGGCTTCTATCTCCCGCGCGGAACACACAACACCGTCCATACCGGCTGAACGCGCCAGCCCCGCAAGCGAAAGAACCTCTTCCCCTACGTCCCTGTTAACCCCCATGGTTTTTAAATCTTCATTATTCATGCTCGTAAGAACGGTTACACCCCACAGCAGCGGCCTTGATTCGACGGATACCGACCGTTCGAGCATTTCCCTTCCTCCCAGCGTATGAAGCGTCAGCGCAAAAACGTCATGGCGGCCGGCCATCCTGACAGAATCGGCTATAACCGTAGGAATATCGTGATATTTTAAATCAAGGAAAACCCTGCACCCTTTCCCGTTTACCATCTTAATAACTTCAGGACCGTACGCCGTAAACAGGCGGCTGCCAATTTTGAAAATTGAAACAATGGATTGCAACCCGTCAACAAGACTCTCTGCTTCCTTTATATCATCAACATCAAGCGCAACAATAAGTTTATTGTTTTTCACCGGCTTTTCTTTCCCCGGGGCAGGAATTTTGTCCCCGCGCTCTTACCTTCCAGTATTTTTAAAAGAACATCCTTCTTTCTCCCGTTGGCAATATAGGCTACGATGCCTTTTGAAGTTGCCATTTTCATTGCCTGAAGTTTTGATATCATACCCCCCGTCCCCCGTTGACTGCCCGCCCTGCCGGCGCATTTTTCCAGGTCGCCCGTGATGGCCCTTACTTCTTTTATCAGCTTAACTTCCTTCCCGAAACGCGGGTCTATGGTGCAGAAACCTTCAACGTCAGTGAGAATGATAAGCATATCCGCATCAAATTTAAGCGCCACCTCGGCCGAGAGAATATCATTATCTCCGAATTTCTTATCCTTCGGCAATTCATCTACCGCCACGGTATCGTTTTCATTTACAATTGGCACCACACCGGATTTCAGCAGGGTTTCCATGGTATGTTTTGCATTAATACACCTGCTGTGATTATCCAGGTCATCCTTTGTGAGGAGCACCTGCGCGACCAGCCGTTTATGACGGCTGAAATACTTGTCATATATGTTCATCAAGTGTAGCTGGCCTATACTTGCCAGCGCCTGTTTGTGCCGCAGGGAATGCCCGTAAAGTTTTATCCTGCCCATTCCTGCCCCTATGGCGCCCGAGGTAACTATGATAATCTGGCAGCCGGACTCAAGCAGTTTAACCGTTGATTCCACCAGTTTTTTTATAACCCCCTCGTTTATAACGCCGCTTGTCCCGGTCAGAACCGCCGTTCCTACTTTAATTACTATTCGTTTTTCTTTATCCATGAATTACCTTTTACTCAACTTGCCCTTGATAACATGCATCAACTTATCAACACCCTCTCCCGTAACGGCTGAAATGGCATATACCCTTTTCCCTATACTGGAAGAAAATCCCTTAAGTTTTTTCCTGAATTCCGGAAGGTCTACCTTGTTGGCAACGACCACCTGCTGCTTTCCCGCAAGTACCGGACTATACGATTTCAACTCCTCGTTGATTGCCCTGTACTTCTCTTGGGGAGTAGCATCCTGGTACCCTAAAACATCAACTATGTGCACCAGCAGCCTTGTCCTTTCAATGTGGCGTAAAAACCTGTCTCCCAGGCCTTTCCCCTTATGCGCTCCTTCAATCAGTCCCGGTATGTCAGCCACGACAAAACTATCCATTTTTTCCGCCGCATCCAGCTTAACCACTCCCAGGTTCGGCGCAAGCGTTGTAAACGGATAGTCAGCTATTTTCGGATGCGCGCTGGAAATCCTGGAAAGCAATGTGGATTTCCCCACGTTAGGATAACCTATTAAACCAACGTCCGCAATCAGTTTAAGTTTTAAAATTAAAGTAATTTTTTTACCGGGAAAGCCTTCTTCGAAAGTTCTTGGAGTGGGAGTTCTGGGAGTTTTAAATGATAAGTTGCCTCTTCCGCCCTTCCCGCCGTGAACCGCAATCAACCGCTGTTCCTTTTCAACCATATCGGCAATTTTAGTTGAATCCCTGTAAACAGTCGTTCCTACGGGAACTTCTAAAATCTCTTCGGGAGCGTTTTTGCCGTGACAGTTCTTTCCTCTGCCGTGGCCCCCGTTTTTCGCGCGGATATGCGAACGATACCGCATATCTATCAGCGTTTGCCTGTTCGGGGAACTTACAATCACTATATTGCCGCCATCGCCGCCATCGCCGCCATCGGGTCCCCCGCGCGGCACATGAGCCTCTCTCCTGAATGAAAGACAACCGTTACCGCCGTTTCCTGACTGAACAAGAATCTTAGCTTCGTCAATAAACATTTGATGTCAATATCCTGTTACTGGTAGACACTCACTTTCTTTCTCTTTTTCTTCACACGTTCAAATTTTACATGACCCGAAATCATTGCAAAGAGAGTGTCATCCGAACCCTTCCCGACGTTATTTCCCGGATAAATCCTGGTCCCGCGCTGTCTTACCAATATGCTTCCCGCGGTGACAAAAGAACCGTCACCTTCCTTCACTCCCAACCGCCGCCCGGCGCTTTCGCGCCCGTTCCCTGTTGAACCCTGTCCTTTTTTGTGAGCCACTTTAACCTCCGATGATGTTCTTTATCAAAACCTGGTCATATTTTTGCCTATGACCTATCTTCTTCTTGTAATCCTTGCGTTTCTTCTTCTTGAAGGCAATCACCTTTTTAGCCTTAATTTCACCGAGAAACTCTGCAGAAACCCTGGTGTTAGCGAGATAAGGTTTTCCAATGCTGATCTTTTCGCCGTCAACAAGCATCAAAACTTTGTCCAGTTCAACAGAATCCCCGGGTTTCCCCCCCATTCTGTCTATCTCAATAACCATGCCTTTTTCAACCTTGTACTGTTTGCCGCCATTTTCAATCACTGCGTACATACTTTTTACTCCTAACTAACCAAAGATTTTAATTAATTTTGTTATTATATATATTATGTTATTGTATGTCAAGGAGATTTCCTCTAAAAATGGCAACTCATTATTTTATCAAAAGGGTACAGTAGGTTTTGTAGTAACTGTTTAATTTTAACGTTTCGGCAGGCTCATATTTTATCAGCGTTTTTTTCGGTCTCATGTTTTCCCCCACCTCACCGGCGGACTTGAATATCCCTGACCCCATTCCCGCAAGCATTGCCGCGCCGAGCGCGCCCGCCTCGGGAACTCCCATTACTTCTATGTCCCTGCCCAGCGTGTTTGCCTTTGTCCGCATCCATGTTTTTATTCCGGAAAGCGAGCCGACAACAACAACCTTCCTCATTTTCCCGTTTACGCAGCTTTCCAATGCTTCCATCGTTTTCCTTGACTCACAGCATAGGCCCCTTATAGCGGCAGCAACCAGGTCATGTTTCGTAACGGAAAGATTAAGCCCGAATATCATAGCCCTCCTGTTATAATCCACGTCCGGCGGGCCGCTTCCCCTGAAGTATGGAACCAGGAAAAGATCATGCTCTTTGGACGACAGTTTTGAAGATTCATTGATGATTTTTTTGTAGAAGTTCATTTTATCTTCTTTTACGGGCTTCTTTCCCGATGAAAACAATCCTGCCACCCAGTCAACAGCGGCGCCCGAAGTGTAAATGCCGCCCATGACGTAGTACTTGCCGGGCTGTACATGGCAGCCCGAAGAGAATTTTGCCTTATAGATATTTTTGGACCGGACGGGAGCGTTTACCGCGCAAAACATGCTCTCCGCGGTTCCCATGGAATCAACCATAGTCCCTTCATTAACCGCTCCCGCGGCAAATGCTCCGCAGACATGGTCATGGCCGCCTGTGACAACAACCGTCTTCCTGTCCAAACCTGTTGCCTCTGCCGCTTCTTTGGTCAGTTTCCCAATGGCGGTTCCGGCAGGATAAAGCGGCGGCAGGATATTCCTGTCAAGTTTTGCATGCTCAATCATCTCCTCCGACCATTTCCGCTTATTGATGTCAAGAAGCATCGTCCTGGAGGCAATCGAGTAATCCATTGAGCAGGCGCCTGTGAGTTTATGGACGATGAAACCAGGAATGCAAAGCCATTTTGCCATTTTACCGTACACGGCAGGTTCGTTTTCTCTTAGCCACATTATTTTATTGACGCTGTATATATGTTTTGCGTGAAGGCCCGTTATACCGCGCACCTTCCTCCTGTCGGCATTCTCAAGCCACCATTCAGACTGGGCCATCGTGCATTTATCGTACCAGGCAATTATAGGGAAAAGAGCCCTTCCCCTTTTATCCAGAGGAACGCCTGATTCCGCCATGCTGGCAACGGCAATTCCCCCGATACTCACGGGGTCCTTTACCTGGCTGACTATCTTCCGTATCAGTAGGGTAACTGACTGCCATAGCCGTCCCGGTTCATAGTAATCAAATTTAGCGCCGCGATGAACCTTCGCGGGCAAGACGCTTCCGGCAACAACCCTGCCGCTTATATCGTAGAGAACTGCCTTCCAGTAACTGGTCCCGATATCAATCCCGAGTAAATACATATTATCCCTCTAAAAAATAAGTTGTAGTAAAGCCTTACGGCTCCACTACAACTTATTAATTAAACCCTTAAAATAACTTATCTTCCCTGCTTATTGCGTTGCTACGTCCGGAGTTATATCCGTTGTGACATCATTTGAGTCAACTAAAGAAATGGTATAGTGCTGAGCGCCCGCTCCTACGAAGCCGCCGGCTACCACCGCTAAACTGACATCACCAAGACCGCTGGATGACGCGTTCAGTCCCACCGTTCCTGTTGCAGCACAATCACTCCCATATGTCAGTACAACGGTAAAATTACTGAGAAGAGCATCACCCGTTGTCCATACCATTGTAGAGCTACCTCCGCTTGGATAACCCTGCGTAGAAGTAGAGCTGGAAACCGCATCATACGTAAGATTTGTAAAAGTTCCATCGCAGCTGCTTCCGTCAGATGCAGTATATGTCATGGTCCCGTTAGCCGTTGGAGTGGCTGACGGATTTGACCAACTAAGCTGAATATCAGAGGACCCTCCGCTATCACTTCCTGCCATCTTTATACTAAAAATTTCAATATTGGATAAATCTGGTAAACCGCTGATAACTTGCGGCGAACCAGCTGAATCAGTGCATTTAAGTGATATAGGCATATCAAACACATCAGCTTCATACCAACCATCGCCCGCATTCACCAAAGTAGTAATTGCAGCGACATTACCTTGGTCATGTATAGTGTAAATAAGAGCCCTGGAAACATAGGTCAGACTAAGCGTTGTTTCAGCAGCAGAACTTGTTAAAGTACCGATGACCAAGTAGAACGCCTCGCATCCTTCCATGGA
>JAUXDE010000053.1 GCA_030618495.1 Clostridia bacterium | reverse complement strand
TTATTCCTGAAATACCCGGAGAAAAAAAGCTAAAACTTGATATTATTGAAGATAACACAATATTACCTTCAAGGAAGAAGGAAATTAATTTTTATTTCCCCGATTTTAGAAAAACAACCCCTGCTTTAATAAACACATACAAGCTGGAATCAATTGCGGCCGAAAAGATAGGAAGAATTCTGGATGTAGTGGATGAACCGCGTGATTTATGGGATTTGCACTATCTATTTAAATCAGGATTAATGATTTCTTCTGTTCAAAAACTATATAGGAAAAAATATGGAATAGACATTCCTTTACCTAACTTATTGAACGCAATAGAAAAGCCTAATTATAAAACAACCTGGGAAATACGATTAAAAAATAATATACCAAACCTCCTTCCCTATAAAAAACTTATTGGGGAATTACAAACTTTTATAAGAATTAATTTTTAGATTCACAGGACTATTATTGCTGTCCATATTATGATAATTACGCTCTGCCCCATCTTCTTTCACCTCTCCGGGAAGAAGGTCATAGATCCTAAGCCGTAGGTCCTGAGCGAAGTTGAAGGGTCATATATCCTGAGCGAAGTCGAAGGGCATATTGAGGCAGGTAGAATAAAAAGTCAGATGGAGGTTACACATGAAAGTAAAAATGGCGCACATAGGCATAGTGGTTAAGTCGCTTGAAGACTCCCGGAAGTTCTACGAGGACGTAATGGGCTTTAAAACACACCATGACGCCGAGTTCCCCGGTGAACTCATGAACCGGGTATTCGGTATTGACTCCCCCGCAAAGGTTGCATTCTTAAACTGCGACTCCGGGGCAATAGAGATATTCATGTTTGATAATAACCCGCAGGACACACACGTACCCGGTAAATGCGGTATCAACCACTTTGCCATAGAAGTTGAAAACGTAGAAGACTACGTGAACAGCCTTAAAATAAAAGGCGCAAAACTTAACCCCATTAAAAAGGGCGACAGGACCATCTGGTTCGCCTCCGACCCCGACGGTAACATCATAGAACTGAAAGAAATAAAAAAATGACAGCAACAGGCGCCAATACCCCTCCAAGAAGGGACCTTACAGAGGGAAGCATAATAAAAAATATCTTCCACCTTGCTTTACCCATGATGTGGAGTAACGCCCTTATGACCGTCCTTGAAGTCGTTGACCTCATCTGGATCGGCAAGCTCGGCTCTACGGCAATAGCGGCGGTTGCCATGAGCGGCAGTATAATGATGATTATCTTTACCCTGGTTATAGGCATAGCCATGGGGACCACAGCCATCGTCTCAAGGTACTACGGGGCAAAGGACTACGAAAACGCCAATGATGCCGCCATGCAGTCGCTGATAACCGGGGTTGCCGTATCCCTTGTGGGAGGCGCAGCAAGTTACTTCGCCGCCCCCTTCCTGCTAAAACTCCTCGGCGCCCAGCCGGAGGTTCTTAAGCTGGGTACGGGATACCTGCGCATCATACTTTGCGGAGCCGGTGTAATAGTCATAATGTTTCTTATAAGCGCCATACTTAACGGAGCGGGCGATGCAAAGACACCGATGAAACTGGTAGCCGGCGCGGCGGTGCTTAACGCCGTACTTGACCCCCTCCTTATATTCGGTATAGGGTTCTTCCCAAAAATGGGGGTTAACGGCGCGGCCCTCGCCACCACTCTTTCCAGGGTAGCGGGTTCAATAGCCGGCTTATGGATTATCTTCGGGCACAACAAACACATACAGTTACATCCAAAAAAAATAAGCCATAACTTCAGTATGATATGGAGGATAGTAAAGATAGGCATACCGGGCAGCGCCATGATGGCGATAAGAAGCATCATGAACATGGTGCTCATGAGCATAGTCGCATCCTTCGGCACGATAACAGTCGCCGCCTACGGCATAATAATGAGGGTTGAGATGTTCATACTGATGCCGGGCTTCGGCCTTGCCGCAGCAGTTGCAACCCTTGTCGGCCAGAACCTCGGGGCAAAGAAACCAAAAAGAGCCGTCAGGAGCGCCTGGGCGGCCTCAGGCATGTTCGCGGCAATGATGTTTGTGTTCAGTATAATCTTCTTCCTGTTCTACAGGCAAATCACGGGAATATTCAGCAAAGACCCCGAGGTAATAAACATAGTGGGCAGCTGCGTAAAGGTCATGGTCTGGGGTTACGCCTTCACGGGAATAGCAATACCCTTAAGCAGGGCAATGATGGGAGCGGGAGACACCATGTCAATCATGGTTGCTACCTTAATAGCCCTGTGGGGGGTACTGATACCCCTCGCCCTGGTACTCCCTAAAAAGTTCAACCTGGGGATTACAGGCATATGGATTGCAATACTTGTCGGGGTAATCACTCATGCAACCCTGATAGTAATATGGTTCACAATAGGCAGGTGGAAACACAAGAAAGTTTAGTGAAGTGGGTTTAGCAAACCCGCCCCTTCAGCCACTTTTTCTGCATAGAGTTTAGCGGTTCCTTTGTTTTTGTTGCGGGGGTTAGATGTGGCGGGTTATTTGTCTGCCAGATATTCCTTAACTTTTTCCCTTATTTTCCGGACTTGTTTCTGCGCTTCCGGCCTTACTTCCTTCTTCATTTTATCCCATACGTTTTTACCCGGATGATAACCAACCATAATTTCAACTCTTTTATCCAGGTAGTCTATGTTTATACCGTCTTTTATAAACTCAATCATTGGTTTATCCCAATCATTCTGCGCGCTTTTAGCTGCGGGGCAACCTAATACAATAAGTAATATTCCTTTCTTGTGATTTTCCAGCATTTCTTCTGTGACTGCCGGTAAGTGTTTTTCCCTCAGGTGGATTCCCGGTTTTCTTAGTTTTGGTATACTATTGCCAACATGAACATTTGCCGTGTGGAGCCATGTGAAATTATTTACCGTAAATCCATCGATGTATGTAGCACTGCGCGGATTATAGTTTTCTTGTTCTTGGTTTAATAAGTAATTACTGATTCTGTTCGCAAATATATTTTTATTGGGATCGTATATAAACCGTGGCCCCGGTTGTTTATTCATGTATTCCTGCACCTTCGGAGCTGGGTCTTGGGTTAATATTAAGATGTTTGCCTCGGGACAACCGTCTGCTATGGGTAATGAACCGGGGGCATATCTTTTACAAGTATTGCAACTAAGAATATCTTTAATTGATTTCAACCTCATTGTTCCGCCTCCTTGCGCTCACAATATTTCTTTATTATACATATATTACATTTTGGTTTTATTGGAGTACATATACTGCTTCCATGACTTATCATGTTAACGTACAGCCCCCTCTTGCCTTTTAATTCATAAATTCTTATTATTTATTTTTTGTATTTTTTCAGGATGGATTTAATTTTAGGAATGGCTTCCTTCGTTGCCTTTATACCCGCGGCCATACACTTTTTTTTCTGTGAGAAGTCCATCATTTTCACGCCCCCGACTTCGGGTTCTATCAGCACGTCTATTTCCTTCATTTTATACCTGGTTATCTTGGCGTTCATTATCTTCATGGCCTGCATGGTTATCTTTATGACATTATCTACATCGTAGTTAGTAATATCTCTACCTATATCGACGGCTATTATTATGTCCGCTCCCAGGAGCCTTGCCACTTCCGGGGCTATATTCCCAAGAATCCCTCCATCCACCATGGTCCTGTCCATGTAGCGGAGCGGAGTAAAGACGCCGGGGATGGAACAGCTGGCGCGCACCGCTTTTGATACCGGACCCCTGTCAAGTATTATTCTTTCGCCCGTATTGAGGTCTGCCGCAATCGCGTAGAACGGGATTTTAAGGTCCTTAATATCGTCTGACGGGATAATACTTTTTACAAATTTTTCCAGCCTGTCACCGTTTATGGGGCCTGTCTTGGAGGATAGCAGGGAAAAGTCGAATATATCTTTCTTTTTGAGTTTAAAAGCCTTCCATTCCAGTTCGAAACTATCGGGCATGGCAGAATACATCGCGCCTATCAGGCTGCCCACGCTGGTCCCTATTATCATGTCCACCGGGATTCCTTCCTGTTCGAGTACCCTTATTACCCCAACGTGCGCGAATCCCCGCGCGGCGCCCCCTCCAAAGACCAACGCTACCTTCGCGGAACCACCTTTCCTTTTACCGGTAGATGCGCACCCGCAAAAGGAAAACGCTGTTAAAACCGCCAGGAATAGTATGATATTATTTCTTTTTTTCATTGTTCTATTTAATCATGCTAATTTTAGGGAAATGTGAAATAGCATATAATGGATAATTGCAAATCCTGCCATCCTGCTTAAAATTCATTAAGGTTGAACGGGCGAGGATAGGAACATTATATTTATTACCATATATTTTGAGGCTTTTTTTCTTGGTACTTACTCCTGATTTTACCTCAAGGGGATAAACATATCCGTCATAGTGTATTATGAAATCAACTTCAGCAATACTATTGCTTGACCAGTAATAAAGTTCTCCGTGATTATTAGCAATTAGTTCCTGGGCAACGTAGTTTTCTGTAAATGCGCCATTATATTCTGAAAATAGTTGATTACCTTTAACAACTGTTTTGTATGACAACTCCAACATAGCGCCTAATAGCCCCGTATCAAGCAGGTAAAGCTTAAAAATATTGTTCTTCTTATATCCGCTTAAAGGCAACCTCGGGGTCTTAATGTTAAAACATTGATAAACCAATCCAGCATCCACAAGCCACCTGATTGATTCATTATAATCTCTATTCCTTGCGTTCTTTGACAACTCCGAAAACATGAATTTTTTGTTTTCTTTAGCCAATTGTACAGGAATGGAGTTCCAGGTATTTGTGCTTTTTATTGCGTCAGGTTTTTTTGCATGTTTTGAGAAATCCATTGCATATGCTGATAGTATCTCTTTTTGAACGGTTCTTACTTCTTCAAGGTTTTCGTCTTTTTTGTATTGTAATATTGCCTCCGGCATTCCTCCAACAAAGTAATACATTTTCAAAGCTTCAATTAGTTCATTATGAAACCCTTCTTCAATCGGTTCCAGAGTTGTAATGCTATTCAGGAACTGACGAATCCTTGATTTATTAATACCATCAAGGTATTCACCAAAAGTAAATGGATAAAGATTTAGAAAGTTTACTTTGCCTACCGGGAATGGAGCAGATTGCCCAACTTTTATTCCAAGTAAAGAACCCGCTGTAGCAACATGAAATTGATTGGCATTCTCGTTAAAATATTTTAAACTGGTCAAGGTTTCGGGTGAATTTTGAATCTCGTCAAAAATGATTAGGGTTTTCTCAGGTAAGATTTCTTTCTCTAAATAAATTGATAATTTCTTAATGATTTTTACCGGGTTAAGTTTCCCTTTAAAAAAATCATTTAATGTAGAATCCTCCTCAAAATTAAAATAAGCAGTATTCTGGTATTCATTCTTGCCGAATTCTTTCAAGATGTAGGTTTTCCCTACCTGCCTTGCGCCCTGAAAGATCAGTGGTTTTCGTCGGCTGGAATTCTTCCATTTAACTAAATTAGTATAAATATCACGTTTCATACTTTCTATACTACCATAAAATGTGAAAAAAGTCAAGATATTTCTGCTAATTATGTGAAATATTATTAATTATACGTGCCATATACGTGAAATAATATTACTTATTCGTACCACAAATGTGAATTATTACAGGTTTATGTTCTGATAAACATTATAACCCGCTGTTTAGCAGGATATGCCTTTTAATACCCTAACACATCCAGGACATTCTTGAAATCCAAGTGGTGTTCAATTATTCGTTTAATGTATGTTGTTTTCATGCATCTATTATATTAAAATAACACAACCCTGTTATTTCCTGAAGAGGTAGACTATGAAGTCGGTCAGGACAGAGAGGGGTATTATAATAAAAAGCTGCAGGACAGGAACTAATTGTTTGAAATGGCCTCTAGTAACCTTTTTACATCCCGGAAAAATATCACAGAATAATTCTCCCCAGGATGCAACCTGTCATCAGTGAGTACTTCCGAAAAACCCGCATTCTCTATCTTCGGTCTTACTTCCTGCATTAAAACTCTTAGTTCCGATGATTGCAGTAATGGATCATATCCAAGTATCTTATTGTCATTAAGTTTCATCCATATTTTTTCAAGAGTTCTTAATATCAGCGCCCAATTCAACCATTTTGGTTGTTCATCATGACATTCCAGAAATTCAAACCATTTATCCCTGGGCAGTATATATTGTTTTTCTTTGCCCACGGAACTGACAAGAACCAATCCTGATTTTGCCATTTCAACAAGTGTATCCTGAACCGCCTTTTGAGAATAATACATTTCCCTGGCTACTAAACTCGGATGAGCCCTTCCATGTGTAAGCAGGTAAAGGATAATCTCACTTCTGGCATTCACGCCAAACAAAGTACGCAGTTTAAAGAGCAACCCTGAATTCTTTGCCATGTTTACGGATTGCGTCTTGCGGGAGAATTCTTTTTGCCCCCGGATAAATCCATATGCCTTAAAATCATCATCTTGCTCCCCATAGCTTTCAATGTGCTTTCCATCTTTGTAGAAAAAAAGAGGTTCTTCATTATCAATGGTTTTATTTTGACTGAACCCGGATAATATTTTCCATTTATACGACCTGGTCCTTTTTTCCATAATCCCGGATATCGCTGATAAAACCCTGCTTCCTGAAAATTCTTCTTTTTTCAGAATGTTTCTCAGCCGCTGAATATTCATGAAATTCCCGTTTGCGCTAATCCAGTCAAGCGCTTCGTCAAATAGCCGCGCATCATAACGCCCTATACTGCAAGTAAACAGAAAAAGCGCTTCCGGGTCAATAATCCAACTATCCCCGGTGTCTGTATATCCCGCCACTCCCAATGAAGACCATTGCCTCCAGAGTAAACCTATTAATAGTTCCAAATAAGAATCTTTAAATTCTTTCAGCGACTTGGTCATATCCTAATTTCCTTAACATATCCTTTAAAATATTACGAAAGTTTTCACTGACATCATGCTTCATTGCCCACTTTGCCGCACTCTCTATCTCTTCATCAGCGGGACTTAATTCCCTTAAGTCATCAACATGTTTACCTGGCCCCTGGTCAACGGCCGCATATAACTTAAAAAATATTTGGTCAGTCCTGCCTGTAAAATACACGTTCAATAACTTACCATATGTTTTTAGCTGCAATCTTTCCGTGAAGCCATCTGGCAAACCAAATCTTACAAGGCTCGTTGGATCCGTATTTAACCAGTTGTCTTCAAGCCCCAAATCCCTGGCAACCTGCCTGACTGCTTTCTCAAGAGTTTTTGGCAATTCTCTACATTCCCTTACCTGAAGTTTCCCTGTTAAATCTTTATAACCGAGCCCTACAAGATCCACATCCTTTGTAAACATCCTTCCGGTAATAAGCCCCGTAATTATAAGCGCAGAACCACCGCAGACAACGATATTAAATATTTCATTTCCTTCTATTTCAAGACGTTTTCCTAAGAGAATAAGCGATTTTTCTATATCTCTATTATTAAGCATAATATAACATATACCCCTTAATATAAGTGCTATAACTTATATTATACCCTAAATAACTTGTTTGTCAAGGTTTTTATTTAAAATATTTATTTATCAGGTAAAATATGCGAGATAGGAGGAAAAGTTAAGAGTGGATTTTATTTCCTGAATAAGTAGACTATGAAGTCGCTCATGGCAGAGATGCGTTTTTTGATTCCCTTTTCCCTGCCGGAGAGCATGAACTTCATCATTCCCCTTGTTTCCCTCCAGAGTTCGGGTATCCACTGCCATGACATGGAGATAATCCTTGATATCCTGTAATGGTCTACGCCAAAAACCCTGAGGGGAGCCAGCGCCTTTTCAAACCCTAGGGTGAGTTCTATTGACGAAGAAGTCCGCATCATAAGCGACGCGGAGATCATCATTACGATTATCCTGAGTCCGAACAGGGTTCCCGCGGACAATCCTTCCCGCGTGATAACCATTGAACCTGCCTTTATAACGGTTTCGCCCCCGCTGTTAAATAACACCGGCAGTAAGAAAGAGATAAGTATAAGAAATACCACCTTCTTTAACCCGGAAAGTATTTCCAGGAGGGATATTCCGCTTAAAGTTATAGCCGTGACTATTACCGCCAGCATTATCACGCAGAACAGCGGGTCATTGACAATAAGCACCGCCAGCGCTATCAGCATAATCGCAAATATCTTTATTTCGGGTTTTAACCTGTGAATAAAGGAATTGCCGGGCAAATAACTTCTCATTTCAAAGGGCAGTTCAGTACCGTCGCTGTAGTACACATACGACCGTCCTCCGATGGGATCCCTGAGTTTTCTGGTGACATCAAGGGCAATGATTCCTGTAATAACCCCCATGACAACCCCGCCGATTGAAAGCCAGGGCAGAAGGACAAAAATACCGGGATGTCTTATAAGTAGTATATAGGCGAATACGAGCTGGGTTAGGTTGTGAACGAAAGCTCCCGCCACGCTTATGCCTGTCAGGCTGAAATAAACCTTGCTTTTTCCTGTTGAGGCGGCATAAAGCAGGCCCATGACAAGCATGCTTGCCAGGGCGCTTGAAAAACTCATGAAAAATGCCGGCGACATGAACGTGCCGAGGATGAAGGAACTGAGTACGGTTCTTATAAGGTTAACGCAAAGCGCCTTAGAAAACCCGTGGTTTGCAAGCACTATCAATGCGACCATGTTTGCCAGTCCCAGTCTTATACCGGGAAAGGGGTGCGGTATGAGCGACTCTGAAACCTGAAGTATTACCGCAATGGCAATCCACCGCGAGATTCTTTTTATTTCTTCTTCATGTAAAGGATTGATATTAATAGCTGATGGCATCGTGTTTGGAATCTACTCCCTTGATTTTTATAAGAACCCTGTTGGGCGCGCATACTATTGCCTGCCCTCTCTTCCCTATTGCTCCTTTATTGATGCACAGTTTATGCGGGCATGACGATTCAATGACCTTTATGCCGCCTCCTGTCACCTCAAGTTTCATGCTTCCGTCATATAGATGCAAGTCAACGATAGCGTTCTTTTCAAGGGTAATTTCCTGGAGGAAATCACCGTTAAGGTATACCAGAGCCTTCCTCTGCCTTTCTGCATTGTTTTTAAACGACACCAGCGACAGGACTGAAAAGATAAGTATTACTGCGATAAGAACCTTATCGTAGAGTGAGATTTTTAGAAGTTTGTAGTCCGCGTCAAAACTCATTTATACGCCACGCCTTTTAGTTCATCAACGTACTGTCCGGCTGAGTACGACGCAAGGGCTCCCTCGCCGCAGGCATTGACCACCTGCTGAAGCAGTTTGCTCCTGCAGTCGCCGCAGGCGAATACACCCTTGCGGGAGGCGCTCATGTTATTGTCGGTTTTTATGTATCCCTTATCATCAAGGTTTACCAGTTCCTTAAGGTAATGCGTAACGGGTACGAACCCGATGAAGATAAACACGCCGTCACAGGATAAATCCGTTTCCTTGTGGGTCTTGAGGTTTTTCAGCTTTACCGATTGAACCTTCTTGTCCCCGGATATTGCGGTAACCACCGAGTCCCATGTGAACCTGAGTTTCTCGTTCGCCTCCGCTCTCTCCTGGAGTATCTTTGACGCCCTCAGCCGGTCCCGGCGGTGAACCAGTGTAACCTGCCTGCCGAACTTCGTCAGGAACAGGGCTTCCTCCACTGCCGCGTCACCGCCGCCCACAACCACTATGTCCTTTCCCTTGAAGAACGCGCCGTCGCAGGTTGCGCAGTAGGAAACCCCCCTGCCGGTTAATTCCTTTTCACCCGGCACGTCCAGTTTGCGGGCGCTGCCGCCCGAGGCGGCAATCAACGTCAACGCCGTATACTGGCTGCCGGTTGTTATCACTTCCCAGCAGTCTTTGCCTTTTTCCGTCTCCGATTCCCTGACTTCCCTTACATCGCCGGAGGCAATCTCAAGGCCGAACCCTACCGCCTGTTTCTTCATATTCTCAACGAGTTCCATGCCCGATATCCCCCCGGGGAATCCCGGGTAGTTCTCTATCTTGTCCGTAAGCGACAGCTGTCCCCCGGGAGCGGACTTCTCAAGAAGAAGTGTCTTCATTCTTGCCCTTGAAGAATACATCCCCGCGGTTAGCCCCGCGGGCCCTCCTCCGATTATTATTACATCGTATGTTTCCATTGTTTTCTCCCTTTCCTATTTATTCCCGATTATTTTTCTGATTTCATTTCCTATTATTTTAGCATCAGGGGCGTCGGGGGATAACCTTAAGTACTTATTCCAGTACACCAGCGCCTGAGCATCATCATTCATCATTCTGTGAACGAGCCCTGCGTTCTTATACAGGTCGGCAAAACCGGGGTATACCTTTACACCTTTATTGAATGCATCCAATGACTCTTTGAACATGCCTTTTTGTGCGTACGCCGCTATGAGGTTGCTGTACGCCTGGTACTTCGTATAATTAACGTCTATTGCTTTATTGTACGCCTCTATGGCATCATCATACATTTTCAAGTCGTAATAAACAAGTCCCATGTTCAGGTACCCTTCCGCGAACTCCGGGTCTATCTTCACCGCTTTCTTGTATTCCTCTATTGCCATGTCGTACTGCTTCCTCTCGTAATAGATATAACCCATATTGTTGATAGCCCTCACGAAAGAGGGATTGAGTTCAATCGTCTTCCTGTATTCTTTTATGGCTTCATCTAACATCCCCTTTTTCTTGTACGCCACTCCAAGATTGTTATGCACCGTGTAGCTTTCGTGACTTGTTTTGAGGGTTTTTCCCCACAGGGTAAACCCGTCCTTCCAGTCAAGGTTTCTCCTTAAAGTCCTTGTTGAATACAGTACAAGAATGGACAGGAAAAACGCCGTTACGAGCCTTTTCCCGCGCCTGCCGCTTACAAAATCGTATATTCTCGTTATGACCAGCCCCGCCAGCATGAAGTACCCTACGGAGGCAAAGTACAGGTAGCGCTCGGCAATTGTCGCGCCGAAAGGTATTATGTTTGAAACGGGAACGAGGTTAATGAAGAAAAACATCACCGCAAAGAAGGCTATTCTTAAACCATTGTACAGTTTTAAGGTAATAAGCAATATCCCGGCAATAACCGCTGTTGAAAACAGTACCGCCGGCTCAAACGCTGAAGTGGAAGCGCCAAACACGTAATCGACGTTCAACACCATGGGGTAGAGCAGGAGCCTTATATAATAAACAACCACCCTCGTCATGGTCAGCATAGCCGTAAACAGGTTCCCGCCAGGGTACAGGGCAGGAATCGTTTCGTTACTCAGCGCTGTGAACTTCAATACCATGAAAGAAACAGCTACCATGAAGTAAACGAGCCAGTATTTTCCTGCTCTTAAGATAATATCATTTTTTTTCAATTCGCGCCTGTTGCACAAATCGCATATAAGAAGAACAAGGGGCAGTGTGAGCGCCATTTCCTTTGAATATACCGCCATTGTAAAACTGAAAATAGAAGCTATGTACAGCGCAACCGGGGTAAACTTTTTCTTCCATGCTATTTTAACGTAGCCCGTAAGCATAATGTACAGGCAGAAAGTCAGCAGGTAAAAGAACAAACATAACAGGTCTTCCCTGAAACTTATGCCCAGCACCGCTTCCGTCTGGACGGGGTGAACGGCAAAGAGAAAACCCGCCGCGGCAGAGGCTATCCTGTTTTTTGAGAGAACAAGCAGGAGCAGGAAAACCATAACGGCATTGGCGGCGTGCAGGACAACGTTCGTAAGGTGCCAGCCAAACGGGTTTAGTTTCCATAACGCGTGGTCAACCAAAAAGGACAGGGTGCATACGGGCCTGTACGTCCTTTCTTTGCTTAAATCAAAGTACTTGCGGGTAAACAGGAGCGGGATGTTCTTTATGCTCTTTATATAGTGATTATCCGAAATAAAAGACACGTCATCATATACAAATGAGTTCCTGAAGGAGTTGGAGTACACGACAAACGAC
>JAUXDE010000154.1 GCA_030618495.1 Clostridia bacterium | reverse complement strand
AGTTTTTCATTCAGGGTAATTACTGCCGCTAAAAACCCGTTGAACTTCAGTTCTTCAAAATCAGGAATATTTAAACCCACGGTTATGTTAACTATGGAATTATTGGACTGCGCTTCATTCTGTTTGCTTCCAACGACATAAAGCCCCTTTTCACTTACTTCATACGTATGCAGCTCCGGGTCATATGCCCTGTGGCCCCGGGAATCATAACCCGTGGCCAATGAAATAGCCCCTGTCAACAATTGCATTTTCGCAAACAATCTCGGCTGGCGGAAATCCACCGGCCCGGCAAGCAGGCCATCGCTGTTAATATCCCCCAAATCAAATGATATTCCAAGGTCCAACACATCAGTAAAACCATATGAAACTCTTGCCATTACTCCGCCATTACTACTGTAAGCGCAGTCTCCCTGTACGTCATTGTACAAATACGCCTCAAAATTTATATCAGTCCCGCCAAAACCGTTAACAAACGCCGTGGGCGCATTAATTATACTGGTTGCGTTTTCAGAAAAAACCTCCGCAAAAGGAGTAATCATGAAACATGCCAATAAAAATAATATATATATATATTTTCTTAACATAATATAGCTTTCGTTTATTTTCGGTATTTATATCAAAGTTAATTGGACATGTCAATACTAATTTTACAAATTAAATTTTACAAAACACGATGAAACAGGCATTACCTGTTTATTTTCATTTCTTTTAGCTTGTTTAATGCCGTAAAGTTATTATGGTCTATTTTAAGTACTTCCCGGAATTGTTTAGCCGCCAGGTCATTTTTGTTTGCCCCAATATACGCCAACCCCAGGTTGTTCATGATATTTATATCCTTTTTACCCGACATTTCAAGCACCTTCCTGTACTCCGTGATTGATGATTCAAATTTCTCATTACTGAAATAAATATTCCCAAGATACAGGTGCGCCTTAACGTCAGCCGGGACCAGTTCGGTTATCTCCCTGAAAGCCATTTCCGCACTGCCCCATTCTTTCTTGTCAATATACTCCTGCCCCCTGCCGAACAGCCGGGTAAGGGCATAGGACAGGTTCTGCTTTGCCACTTTATCGTCCGGCTGCAGCGCCAGGCATTCCCTGAATGATTCAACCGCTTCCTTCCATCTCTCCTTCTGAATATAAACGTTACCGAGATTCAAATGAGAATCCTTAAACAGCGGATTAATTCTTATGGATTCACTTATCATCCGGATAGCTTCATCGAACCTGTTAAGTTGAGCATACACTACTCCCAGGTTAAAATAAATTTCATCATACCCGGGATTGGCTTTAATTGCCTCCTTATACGCCCATGCCGCATTTTCTTTGTCCTTGAGCCGCGCATAGGCATTGCCGAGTTCATAGTTGTTATCAACATTTAACGGATAAATCTTGTATGAAAGAAGGCATTCTTTTACGGAATTTTTCAAATTATTCTGCCTTGCGCTCTTGAACCCTTTAAAATAATGCATTTCCCCGGAGAAATACCTTGCGTTAAAAACAACCACGAAAGCAACGAAGACACCTGCCAACAACGATATCATAAATAACGTTTTTTTCTTTGGAATAATTTTATAAACAGCAGGGCTCCCTTCGTCCCTGCCTATCGCAATAATCAAACCGATGTTTATCCAGAAGGGTATCGCGGGCATGGGAAAATGAAGGGATACGTTAAGCATGTTATCGACAAACATGCCTACAATACCGGCGCCAAGCCCCAGGACCAGTATCCTGTTATATTCATTGCCTGTTTTTTTGTATATCTCGATTGTCCTTCTGAAAAAAACCCAAAACAACCAGATATACAAACCCAACCCGATAATGCCTACCTGGGAAACTATCTCAAGAATTTCATTATGAGTATTATTTGAATGCGTCCTGAGACTGGAATAGTGTTCCATTTTCAGATACTTTGACTGGTGGAAGGGATATATAATTTCATAATTTCCCCATCCCACCCCTACCAGGGGATGTTCCTTAACCATTGACAGCGCGGCAGACCACATAAGGAATCTCTGGGTATACGCGCTCTGCCCCACATCCCTTATGGAAACAACCCTGGAAGCCAGCCGGGTAAATATACTTGACCTTTTTGAAGTATTTGATTCCTTTAAAGGAATCATAACAACAAGAGTAATCATTACAGTTAACAATATCAGCCATTTCTTGTTTTCCAGGATAATATTCCTGTTGGAAACCGCCAACACAAATATAATTATACCGATAGCCACAAACAAGCCCAGCCACGAACTCCTTGTTTCGGTTACAATAAGGCCAAGCAGATTAATCAGGCCTATAGAACCTAATATCAGCTTTTTCTTCAACGATTTTTCATTAAGCAGCATCGTCATTAGAACGGGGATTATCAATAGCAGGTAGCTTGACATGAAATTCGGATTCCCAAAAGAGGATACGCTCCTCGCCCCGTACGGGGACAGTCTTTTCGACCATATCAATTCAATACCAAGATATTGCAATATACCGTATAAAGACGCCAGGGTAGCCGCCAAGAATAATGCCCACATTATTTTTTTGCGCCCCTTACTGTCGCCAAAAAAATCAACCGTGATGTAAAAAAGCATAATTGCATTTAGTAGAAGGAACTGAATCCTTCTGCCGCCAAATGACAGAATAGCCGTTTTCCATTGGGGATAAACTATAAAATATGAATTAAGCACAGTTAGTACGCAGAATACAAAAAATACGGCGAGCGGCCTGTCCAGCGCCGTTCTCGGAAGAACCATCTTCTTCTGGCTGTTAAACCTGAATACCAGCAAAGCAATTATGGCCGAAAGAATAATATAGAATACAACCTGCTGTATTGCATAAGGGTTACGCGTAACATTTGTAAAAAATATCAGCGGGCAAATAACCACTGCCAGCATAAACAAAAACCTTATTATTTTATTATAATTC
>JAUXDE010000021.1 GCA_030618495.1 Clostridia bacterium | reverse complement strand
GAATTATATTATTAAATATATTATTATGTTTAACATGGCTGATAAGAAGAAAATACTTGATCCTGTCATGATTGCAAAACTTTCAGGGATGCTTCTCAGGGCAAGGTTCGTGGTTGATAGTTTTATTTCCGGGATGCACCAGAGCCCCCTCAAGGGGTACAGCCTGGATTTTGCCCAGCACAGGGAGTATGCGGCTGGGGATGACTTGAAGCACCTTGACTGGAAGGTTTACGCGAAGACAGACCGCCATTACGTGAAGCAGTACGAGGAGGAAACCAATATGCGCTGCTATATCCTCCTTGATACGAGCGCCTCTATGGGCTACAGGTCAAACGGAGTATCCAAACTTGAGTACGGCGCGATGGCTGCAGCGGCGCTTTCATACCTGATGATTAAACAGCATGATTCGGTTGGGCTGAGCACTTTTGACAGCAGGATAAGAAAACATATCCCACCGAGGCAGAGCACAGGGCACCTTGCAGCGCTCCTTAGTGAACTGGAGAAGGTCCGGCCCTCAAGCGAAACAAAAATAAGCGGAGCTCTGCAGGGGATGGGCCCTTACCTAAAGCGAAGGGGGCTGGTAATTATCATTTCAGATTTACTTGATGAGCAGGAAGAGGTGATTAAAGCCCTCAAGCATTTCCGCTTTAAGAAGAACGAGGTTATCGTATTCCAACTGCTTGACAGGGCTGAGTTGGAACTTCCGTACGGGGAATCCGTTCTTTATGAAGACATGGAAAACGGCCGGAAGATATTGTCAGAACCTGATATAATCAGGAAAGAGTATTCAAGAATAATTAACGGGTTCATCAATAATTATAAACTAAATTGCAGGAACTCTGGTATAGACTACACTCAGATTAACACTTCCGAACCGCTTGACCGAGCGCTCGGGTTGTACCTGACGAGAAGGGAGAAGTTCAAATAATGAATATTTCCTTCTTGAATCCATGGTTTCTTGCCGGACTGCCGGTCATTTCTATTCCTATTATCATTCACCTGCTGTCAAAGAAAAAGACGATAACGCGCAAGTTCAGTTATGTGAAGTTCATACAACTTGCCTCGACAAAAGTCGTCAAGCGACATAAGCTTAAACAACTGCTTCTGCTTTTACTGAGAACGCTTCTTCTGCTCCTGCTCGTATTACTCTTCGCCCGTCCAATAGTTCACGTGGCTCCGATATTTGCCCGTGGAAGGGATACTTCGCTTTCTAACGTCATCGTGCTTGACAGTTCGTATTCAATGGGATACAAGGAAGAACAGTCAGAACGTTTCAGCATAGCAAAGGATGCGGCTAAACGCATATTGAAACTGATGGAAAAATACGACAGGACGGCTTACCTGCTCGTATCTGACAGGCTGGAAGCAGGGATTAAGTACCTTACTTCAGACACCGATATACTCATTGATGAAATTGAGAACAGTTCACTGGGCCCGCGGTCTTCCAATATACTGCCTGCTGTTTCGGAAGCGTATTCCCTGTTGAAGGGGTCGCTTTCACCTAATAAGCAGATTATCCTTATCACCGACATGGCCCAAAACGGCTGGGCTGAAATAAATGAAGATGCAATAAATAAATACGACCCCAAAGTAAAACTTATCATAATTGACGTCGCCAAAACCGACAGCCCGAACATTGCGGTTACAGGCATGGAAAAGGGCGTCATGACCACGGGGCAGATGATGAAGATAAAGGCAACTATAAATAATTTCTCGGACTCGGCCGTATCCAACCTCCTTGTCTGGATGTCCGTAGCCGGCAGAACCAATGGAATTAAGGAAGGGCGCAAGGCTGACCAGGGTTTTATAGAACTGCAGAAGAAAGAGGAGAAGGAAAAGGATTTCTTCTATAACTTCCCGGAGGAAGGCACTTACCTGGGCAAAATCAACATAAAGGAAGACGCTCTTGCCGTGGATGACTGTTACTGGTTTAAAACATCCGTGCATGACAAAATAAGAGTATTGTGTATTGACGGTGAACCCGGGTTTTCCTCGTTTGACAAGGAAACTTTTTACCTGCGTTTTGCCCTTGACCCGTATGATAAAGGACTCTCAATCATACCTACCATAATAACCGTAAATGAGCTGGGTAATTATAATCTCCCGGAGTTTTCGGTCATGATATCGGCAAACGTTAAAGAGTTTAATGAAGTCCAGATAAAGAGCATGTACGATTTCGTCAGGAAAGGCGGAGGCCTTATCTTTTTTCTCGGAGATAATGTAAACAAGGATTTTTACAATGATTTTTTGGGAGGCCTTCTGCCGGGGAAGCTGGATGAAATCAGCCGCTATGAGAAGGGCTGGACAATAGGGTACCGTGATGAGAAACATCCTGCGTTAAAGATATTCTCGGGTGAAGAACAGAGTGATTTATCTCTCGGCAGGTTTTTCAGCTGGTACAAGGTCCGGCCCGCGGAGAATTCAAAGGTTTTACTGAGGGTTGCCTCTGGTCGTAATAAAAACATGGAACACGAGGGCCAGCCACTGATGCTTGAAAGAAGACTGCCCTATTCAAAATCCGGCAGGATAATGCTTTTTACGTCTACAGTGGACAGGGAATGGAATAATTTTCCGGCAAAGCCTTTATTTCTGCCGTTAATGCAGCAGGTTATGAGTTACATGACCGAAAGGTCTTCAAAAGAAGGGTACAGGGATTCGCTCAAGATAGGCGAACCTGCCATAATCCCTCTTAAAACAGCCAACATCCCGGACAGGGTAACGCTAAGGCTGCCATCAGGCAAAAAGGAAATCATTCTGCCTGTTAAGAGCGAGGCATTTAACGGAATTGAATTCAGCGGGGCGGGAGAACCGGGAATATATGAGTTTGAATGGGTTGAAGCCGGAAGAAGCAGGAAGGAACACGTTGTATATAACCTGGATGCTGAATTGGGAGAGTCGGATTTAACGAAAATAAAAATGAGGGATATTAAAAAGCTCCTGCCGCAAACCCCGGTCATTCTTATCGGCAAACTGGCGGAACTTGAAAAAATCCTTTTAAGCGTCCTGCACGGCAAGGAAGCCAGCAAAATGGCTGTAATATTTATTTTTGGATTATTTATGCTTGAAGGTTACGTGGCAAACCGGAGAAATCGAGAAGAATAAAACGAAGTATTTAATTGAAGCCATTGAAAGGAAGATTATATGAAACTGGAAAAAACGGTTATAATCATTGTTTCGGTGTTAGTTTTTACATGTTCTTTTACTTCAGCCCAGCAGAGGGACCATTTCGTTTTCTCGCAGTTGAAGTACCGCGGCGGGAACTGGAACATGTACCCGTCAAGTTTTGCTGAAATAATGAACCTGCTCATGACTACAACGAGCGTCAAGCCCCAACTGCGCAGAAACGATATATCGCTGACTCACAGGAACCTGTTTATTTCCCCGTTCATGTGGATGGTAGGTGACAGAAAATTCGACAGGTTCACCGATAAGGAGATAAAGATACTTCGGCAGTATCTGCTCTGCGGGGGACTGCTTATCATGGATGATGCCATCGGACACAGGAACCATGGTTTTGACAGGTGCGCCAGGGAGTTAATAAAACAATTATTCCCTGGTAAGAAGCTTGAAAAACTACCTGGAGACCATGCCATATACAGGGCGTATTACCTGTTAAGGGAAGTGGGCGGAAGAAAGATTGTAAACAGGCACCTTGAAGGACTTACAGTGGGCAGGAGGACGGCCGTTGTATATTCTCAGAATAATCTGCTGGGAGCGTGGGCAAGGGATAGGATGGGAAACTGGCTTTATGAATGCATCCCCGGGGGCGAAACACAGCGGCTGGAGGCAATGAAATTAACTATGAACCTCATAATGTATTCATTGACCGGGACCTACAAAAAGGACATGGTGCACCAGCCCTACATTGACAAAAAATTGAAGTTTAAAATAAGGAAGTAAGTATTTATGGTTTTTCAACCCGTTAAATTATGGATTATACTGATTATCCTCTCCGGGATAGTATGGATTATACAGTATTGCTTCAAACGAATTGAGGCAAGAAGGAAAGCGCTTACCGCAATCAGGGTAATTATTTTTCTGTTATTGCTCTTCATCCTGTTCCAGCCGGCAAGGACTGTATACAAACACTCAAGTAAAAAGCCGGTGATTGCGTTTCTGGTAGATTCGTCAATGAGCATGAAGACAAAGGACGCCACGTCTCGTTTTCATCAGGTAAAAAAGTTCTTCGGGGAAGAAAGAGGTTCAAGATTCAACACTATCATGCATGAACTCGGAGGCAGGTACAAACCGCTTATCTTTACTTTCTCGGGCAGCAGCCAGAGAACAACCATAGCCAACATCTCAAAGTCAAACCCTGAAGGCAGAAAAACGGATATCGGGCTTGCCATCCGCCAGGTTGAAAAGGAAATGCCGGGAAATATCCTCAACGGAGTAATCCTTATAAGTGACGGGGCGCACAACGGAGCTTTTTCACCTGTTGAATCAGCCATGGACTGCGAAGTCCCTGTATACACCATAGGAGTGGGTGACCCGGGTAAGTACATCGACCTTCAGGTATCTAAAGTTGAAGCGCCTGAGTTTGCTTTTAAAAATACCCCCACCAATGTTGAAGTTACGCTTTCGGGGTTCGGTTTCGCGGGCTGGACCGTGCCTGTTATACTGAAAAACGTTGACGGGATACTGCAGACTAAGAAGGTTAAAATAAAAAGCAACAATGAGAAGACAAAGATAGCATTCAGTTTTGTCCCGAAGAGAGTTGGAACCTTCAAGTACACGGTGAACATACCGACGTACGGTTCCGAGGTTTCCCATAAGAACAATGCCAGGAAGTTCACCATGCAGGTCGTAAGGGATAAGATACGCATAATGTATATATGCGGCCAGCCTAGCTGGGAGTACAGCTTCCTCAGGAACGCCCTGAAGGCGGATCCTACGCTGGATTTCGTATCATTCAATATACTCAGAAATCCTGAAAATGTAACAATCGTCCCTGAATCACAGCTTGCGCTTATACCTTTTCCAATCAGGGAGATTTTTACGAAAGAAATATATAACTTTGACCTGCTGGTGTTTGAAAACTTCAAGTACTCGCGTTTCAGGATAACACATGGCTACCTGGACAATATCAGGAAGTTTGTTAAGGAATACGGCGGAGCATTCCTGATGCTCGGGGGTGACAATTCGTTCGGGAAGGGTGGGTACAAGTCAACACCTCTATATGAAATACTCCCCGTTGAACTGTCGGGAAATGACGAGAAGATATCTCTGGGAACGTTCAGTATGAGGGTGAACCGGTACAGCCATCCGATAGTCCAATTGTCGAATGACCCGAAAGAGAACAGAAAAATCTGGGAATCAATGCCTGACCTTGACAGTTGTAACCAGCTGTTAAAACCAAAACCGGGAGCGGTTCTCCTCGGCTCGCATCCCATGGCGGCAAACGAGTACGGGAACCTGCCGGTATTATGCGTCTGGGACGCCGGCAAGGGAAGAGTGATGACAATGGCTTCCAACACAACCTGGAGGTGGAGCTTCCAGCTTGCCGCGGAAGGCAAGGGAAACTACTATTACAACCGTTTCTGGTCGCAGGCAATAAGGTGGCTCATACAGGCTGAGGACATGAAACTTGTGCACCTCTCAGCCGATAAAAAGGTTTTCATGAGGGACGAGGAGATAAAACTTAACGTGAGGGTTTTTGACAAGTACTACAGGCCCAACAACGGCGTTTCCGTGTATGTTTCGGTAATTAACCCGAGCGGAAAAAAGATTGACCTTGGAATAATCCCCGCAGTCCGGAAAGTTGAAGGACGGTACGAAGCTGACTACGCGGGTAATATTGAAGGCAGTTACAAGTTCAGGTCTGAGGCTTACAAGGGCGGCATAAAACTCGGGGCAGATGAATTAACCTGCGAGGTAGCGGTCCCGACCATCGAACTTGAAGACCCGCAGCTTAATGAACCTCTACTCAGGGATATATCAGAAGCATCAGGCGGAAAGTACTTCAATATAAGCAGTATCAGTGAAGAAGAGATAAAATTCCCGGAGAGGGAAAAGAAGGCTGCAACCGCGCTAAGAAAGGTAAGCGTTTGGAACAGCGCATTTATTTTTACGCTGATTTGCGCGCTTCTTACTGTCCAATGGTACTTACGCAGGAAAAACGGTATGTTATGAAGAATATATAATCATACGAGACCGCAGCAGTTCTTAGCCCCGCCAAGCCCGACGCGCATTATAACCTCGGGGTGGTTTACTGTAAGTTAAGAAAATGGGAAAAAGTGGTGAAAGAGTTTGAAGAAGCCCTCAGGATTGACCCCGGGCATGAAAAAGCAAAGAAGTTCCTGCCCAGGGCAAGAAAATACTCGGGCATGTATAATTGAAAGGATTAATTATGAAAGCACTTGTAACCGGCAGTAACGGTTTTATCGGCAGCCACCTTGTTGAAGCGCTTATTAAAAAGGGCTACCGGGTACACTGCCTGATAAGGAAGACAAGCAATTTCAGATGGCTGAAGGGGCTTGATATAAAAACGCATATTGGGGACTGCAGGGATAAGGAGTCCCTTTATGCCGCAGTGAAAGGCATGGACTACATCTACCACGTTGGAGGAATCATAAAAGGGAAGGATTGGCTGGAATATTATAACGCAAACTGTGCGGGCACAAAAAATCTTGCCGAAGTATGCGTTGAAACCAATACGCGCCTGAAAAGATTTGTTTTCATATCCAGCATATCAGCCGCGGGCCCCGGGGGCAGGGGAAAGCCAATAAATGAAGAGGATGACCCAATGCCCGTATCCGATTACGGCAAGAGCAAACTGCTTGCCGAACAGGAACTTGAGAAACTTAAGGCTAAAATCCCGGTTACTATAATAAGACCGACTACTATACTGGGGACACGGGAGGATGATTTCCTTGATTTGCTCAAACTCGTAAAGCGCAGGTTTATACCCTTGCTTGGGAACGGCGACAGGCAGGCAAGCCTTTGTTTTGTAAGCGATCTCGTGAACGGAATCATTCTTGCCGGCGAGAAGAGCGAATCAAAAGGCAAGACCTATTTCATTTCCGATGGAAATGTGTACTCCTGGCGTTATGTAATTGAACTTGCGCGTAAGCACCTGGACATAGGGCCGCCGGTTATTAAGTTAACGTACCCGGTTATGTTTGCCGGTGCGTTCCTTGTGGAAATAATATCAAAACTAACCGGGAAAAAATCATTCTTCAGCCGGCGGAGCGTCAGGGAAACCAGGGATTCCTACTGGATATACGACATATCAAGAATAAGGAAGGAACTCGGATTCGAGCCAAGGGTTGATTTTGAGCAGGGAATGAAGGACAGCATAAAGTGGTACAAAGACAGGGGTGATTTGTGAAAAACCATAAAGAAATCCTGATATTGCTTTTTCTTGCATCGTTTTTTATGTTATTTCAATTAAACGGCAGGACTCTTTATACGCATGATGGATTTATATATTCCGCGGTTTCACAGGATATTGTAACCAGGGGGAACTGGCTGACCCTGAACTGGAACCTTGAAGAATGGTTTGATAAACCGCCTTTGTTCATGTGGCTTAACGCGATTGTATTCAGGATAATGGGGGTTTCCGGCTTCAGTGCAACACTCCTGCCGGCTCTGGCGGGAATTGGAACGGTAATGCTCGTATATATTATTTCCCTTGGTATGTTTGGAAGGAGGAGCGCTTTTATTGCAGGCGTGGTTCTATTGAGCACCCTGGGTTTCATGGAGTTCTCAAAAACGGGAATGATGGTAAGCGTGGTTATGTTCCTATTTACTTTGTCAATATACTTTTTCCGCCTCGGTTTGAAGGGGAAATCCCGGAACTTTATATTTTCGGGGATGGTGTTTGGCTTTGCCCTTATGACAAAAGGGGTTGTGGGTTTTCTGATACCGTTAATCCAAGTAATGTATTTTGCGTTCACAAAAGACTTAAAAAGGGTGTTTGACAAACAATGGATAACGGGCATCCTCGCGGGACTGGCCATTGCTCTGCCCTGGCATGTTCATCAGTATGCAAAATACAGTGATGTGTTCCTGGACAATTATATAGGACTTCATATAATCAGCAGGCTTAGAGGTGAATTTATGGAAGGCGCCAGGCCCTGGTATTATCATTTTAAAAGTATTTTTAATCACTTCAGGCCATGGTTTTTGGTCTTACCGTTTGCATTTGCACGTCTTATAAGGAAGACAGATGAAAAGCAAAGGAAGGATATCGTATTGTTATTTTCATGGATATGCCTGGTCTTTTTGGTATTTTCATTATCAAAGATAAAACACCCTCATTATATATTCCCCACGTTTCCGGCGCTGGCTGTTTGTGTGGGGCATTCTATTGCGGAAAGGACAAGAAAGGCGAAGTTCGGGCATATCGTTACCGCGGGTATTGTTATAATGGTGCTTCACATTCCGTTCAACGACAGGATTTTCTATAAAGAGCGCCTACTTGAAGTAAAGCACCTGTCGCTGGAAGCGCGCAAACACAGCAGGATGGACGATATACTTTGGATTTCCAAGTCATATAATAAAGTTATACCCATTTTTTACAGTAACAGAAGGTTGTTTCAGATATCTGACTGGAATGAGTTCATGGCACATTCTAATCTAGCGGAGAGAATATTCATGATAATAACGAAACGGGAGTATCACAGGCGCAGGGACTGGATAAACAGTGGTAATTATAAAAAGGTATGGCTTGGTAATCATGTTTTGTTATACAAGAAATAAATATAATCCGTCAAAAGAGTGAATTAAATGAATAAGAAAATAATACGGTTATACTAAAAAAACAAAACCATCAAGGTTTTAATTATGATAAATGATTACAAAAAAATAATTCATATTATACGAAAGGTTCGGATAAAACTAAGGTTAAGTGATTTATTCAAGGGTTCCTGCCTGACATGCTTTATTTTTATATGCTTAATAATCATTGAATCACTTCTTGATTATTTCATTTCCTTTACTTCCATACAGCGGCTGTGGATTCTTTACAGCATAGTCGGGCAAATTATAATATGTTCTATATGGTTTATTATTAGACCTTTATTTACAAGAAACTCCGACGATGATACTGCATTGGTCATACAGAAAAGCTGCCCCGCTCTGTCAGACGACCTTGTAAACGCATTACAGCTTGGAAAATTAAAGAAAGATGAAAACCCGTGGGTTTCACATGATTTAATCGACACTCTCGTTAAAAACACCGCAATAAACGCCTCAAAAATAAATCCTCTTGATGTCGTGAAATTTCCCCTGAAGAAGTACCTTGTTCCGAATTTAGCGGTTTTCTTTCTTTTCATTATGCTTGCTATCGTACCCCCTCGTATAATGAGGACAACATTGCCGAGGTTGTTCAACCCCATGGATTACGGGCGGATAAGCAGTCTCATGAAAGTATTGCCGGGAGATATCGAGATAATGTCCGGAAAAAACCTCAAGGTTGAAGTGATTATCCAGGAAAGAAGGGGAAAGGCTTTCATAAGTTACCGGGAAACCGGCGGGGCTTGGAATAGTATGCGAATGAATGCCCTGAAAGAGCAGGAAGAAGGGAAAAGACAAAGGAAATACATCCATGAATTTGAAAACCTGTCTTCCGACATGGAATACTTCGTTAAGTGGAGTAATGCGCAGTCACCGGTTTATTCGGTGAAAGTAATAACACTGCCGGAAATAGGTGATATATCATTGGTATATCACTACCCTTCATATGCGGGAATTTCTGAAAGAATTGTTGAAAACACTAACGGAGATATAGAAGCGCTGTATGGAACTAAGGTTAAAATATCCGCCAGGGCAAACAAGAGCATTAAAAAGGGTTTTCTTGTCACTAATGACGGTAAGCGTTTCCCGGTTAAAATAAGAAAGGGTATTGAACTGGAGAGTTCACTACTGCTTACTGGGGAAGAGGAGTACAGCCTTACGGTTGAGGACAGCCTGGGATACATGAATGAGGACCCCGTACGGCACAGGATAACGATATTGAAGGATGAGGAACCCGGGGTAAAGATGATTGCGCCTGACATGGACCTCGTTGTATCCCAGGAGAGCGTAATTGACATTGCCTGTGAGGTGAAAGATGATTTCGGAGTTAAGAAGGTTGAACTTGTTTATCAGAAATCGGAATTGTCCGACTTTGAACCTGAAAGGTTAACCATTAAGAGGTTCAAGCCGGCCGTTGAAATGAAAATTGTGAATTATGAATGGGACATGGGGAAGTTGAGTTTAAGGCCGGGAGATATTCTTAGTTACTATATAGAGGTAAGTGATAATGACCTGATTTCAGGGCCCAACAAGGGAGTGAGCAGAACTTTCTACATTGAGGTTTTCAGTTATGAAAAGGAACACAGGGAAATAGAAGAAGGTCTTGCGGATTTCAGGGACAGGCTGATGAACCTTCTGGGCGACCAGATAATGGCAAAGGATGCACTGGAAAAAGCAAAAACCGCGGATTCGCTTGAAAAGTTAAAGGATTCAAAGGAGAGACAGAAAGGCGTCAGGGAAGGAGCCGGAGACCTGGTTGACTTAATTGAAAAACTTTTCCCGAGGATGGAAAATGACCCCCTGGTTGACTGGAGGACTTACACTGAATATAAGAATATTACGGGCCATATAAGATTATTGGAAAGTGGAAAAATGAAACAGGCCGTTAATGAAATAACCGGCGCAGAACAAGCGCGGGACGCCCAGTCAAGAAGCAGCCGCGCCGGCGGGGCAATTAAAACACAGCAGGAAATCATAGATGAACTTGAAAAGATGGCGCTTCTTTCTGAAGATATACTGCAGAACCAGAAGATGAATGACCTCATGGACGTTGCCCACGAGATGGTAGATAAGCAGACGGATTTTACCCGGGCGCTTGAGGAACTGGCGGGTAAAGCGGACAAGGAAAAACTTGAACAGCTTTCTAAAACGCTTTCTGAGATATCGAACTTGATGAATGAACTTCAGAAAGCGTTAAAGGATATGCCCCAGGAATTACCGGAAGAGTTCGTTAACCAGGATTCAATAAAGGATATGGATGTCGGAGAGATGGGCAATCTCATGGAAGAACTTCAAAAGGACATGGCCGCAGGAAATATTGATTCCGCGCTTGCGAGAACGCAGCAGCTGCTTGACATGCTTTCGGAAATGATGGACACCCTTATGGAAGCGGCAAGCAATGTCCCGTCGTCAGAGCTTGATTCGCTTTCAAAAGAGACCGATGAATTCATGAAGGAACTTGATGGTATAATCGAGGAACAGGAGAAAATCATTGAAGAAACCGCGGGCTATGATGAAAAAATGATGGAAGAACTTATGAAACAACAGGAAAAAATCCTAAAAGAACTGTCTGAACTGCAAAAAGAAGTAATATCAAGGACAAAGAAGCTGATTGGAGGTGTCAAAGGGAAACTTGAGTATCCAAGACTTCGAAGTAAGTTTTCATCAAGAACAAGAGATTCCCTTAAAGACATGCAGAAGGCCTTTGAAGACATGGTAAATCCGCCCGCCAGGAAAGCAAAGGACTTTATTAAGAATGTCCTGGTAAAACTTGACGCTTCAAGAACTATCCTGAGCATTATAGAAAACAGGCTGACGAGTGAAAAAGAAGCAGAGCTTGAAATTCTGCTGAAAAATAAAAAACCAAAAAGGAAGGAAAGGGAGAAGAAACGCAGGGAAATATTAAAAGCCTTCGGTGAAAAGAAAAACAGGATGAAAGATGTTTCTGATGAGTTTAATTGGATATATGATACTGAAAAGAAAATCCTTGAGAAACTTGAAAAATCGAATAATTCAGGATGCAACTTCCTGTCAAAAGACGACATGGAAAAACTACGGGAACTTTCCGATAAGCAGAATGGATTACGCCAGAGGACGGACAGCCTGAACCAGGGGCTCAGGAAACTTTCAATGAAAACTTCCGCAATAGGACCTGATATATTGGGAAATATGAAAAACGGTTCATCTGAGATGAACAAAGCCGGTAATGCTCTTTCCGAAGGGGATACGCCCCAGGCAATGGAAAGTGAACAATCGGCTCTCCAGCATCTGACACAGGGGAAGGAAGGACTGCAGGCGGCTGGCAGCCAGATGAAGGGAATGATGAAGCAGATGGGTATGGGAATGCAATACGGGCAGGGCATGCCGGGTTTCATGCAGCCTAGGGGCGGCAGCCTGCCGGGGGGCAGAATGGGTTTCAGGGACAGAAAGGTACGTATACCCACTGCCGAGGATTATCAGGTGCCCAGGGAATTCCGGCAGGATATAATGGATGCCATGAAAGAAAAATACCCCGAGATATATAAAGATTTAATAAAGAAATATTACAAGAGGCTGACTGAGTAAAATGACAAGGAAATTAATCCGCATATTATTATTACCTGCGATACTGTTTTTATCGGTTGGCTTATTGCATGCCCAGGCCTACAGGACCGCGGGGTATGATCGGCTATCCCTGTGGGACACGGAAGGGGCCATGGAATCTGCGGAGAAAGCAATAAAAGAAAATCCGCAGGATGCCAAGTCATATGAGCTCATGGGTTTTGCGTATTTTTACAGCGGTAACTATGCTGAGGCGATAAAACATATCAGTAAAGCATGCGACCTCGATCCGTATAACATGTACAGGAAGAATCTCCTTGCATTCGTAAAAGGAACCGGGGATATTCTAAAACCCTACGAAGAACACGAAAGCGAGCATTTTATCCTAAGAGTCCATCCACGGGACAGAATACTAAAGTATTACGTGCTTGATGCGCTGGAAAAGGGGTATAGAAAGATAGGGAACATGCTTGGATTCAAGGCAGGCAGAAAAATAATAGCGGAAATATATTCCAGGCGCGAGGACTTCAACTTCGCTTCAACCCTTACTAAAGAGCAGATAGAGGCTTCGGGCGCAATAGGCATATGCAAGTTCAACAGGAACATGATAGTTTCGCCGCGCTGTCTGGCATTCGGCTTCAGATGGCTTGACAGTATTGTCCATGAACTCACGCACTACATGATACTTCACACGGCAAGTTCCGACATACCGCTGTGGCTGAATGAAGGTATAGCCAGGTACTTTGAAACAACATGGAGAAGCGAAGAATCGCTCTACCTGGTGCCTGTAGTTAAAAATCTCCTCAAGGAAGCGGTTGAGGATAACCAATGGGTTGAATTTGAGAAAATGAAAAACGGCATGCCCAACCTTGACAACAAAAAGGAGGTTTCCATGGCGTTTGCCGAGGTAGGCGCAGGAGTGGACTATATAATATCCACCTACGGCAGTAATAAACTGGCATCGCTTGTAAGAGAATTCATGGATAATAAAAATGAAAACAATGCGTTCAAGAAGATACTGGGTGTTTCAAGCATAAAATTTCTGAAAGAACTGAAGCAATTTATCAGGGACAAGAACCTCCAGGCAACTGAGGGCGCTGTCCTGGATAATTTCAAATTGAAGGATGAAAACGTGAACGAAACCAATGAATACGTTGGAGTTGAGGCAAGGGGGTATGTAAGACTGGGGAACAAATTCAGGAAGAAGAAAATGTACCCTGTTGCACTGATAGAATATGCAAAAGCATTGGAACTTGATCCGGTAAACCCGGTGATTCTCAATAAAATCGGCAAAACGTACTTTGATTTGGGTGAGTTTGAATCCGCGGAAGAAAACTTAAAGAAATCTCTCGAGTACAACCCTAATTCCGCCAACACGCACACTAATCTTGGAGACCTGCTGTTTTCAAGGAACAGGCTGGAAGAAGCGCTTAACTCGTATGTGAAATCAAACCATATTAATCCCTTCAATCCCGCGATACACAAGAGCATGGGATTAATCCACTTCAATCTCGGGAATAAGGAAGAAGCGGTAAGGGAGTTTAAAGTAACCGGCATGCTTGCCCCTTACGATACTGAAATCCAGGGCTGGCTTTTAAACCTCAAAAGGAAGAATGAAAACACTGAACAAGCAGAATAATTCAATAGAAACTATCAACAATATTCTGGGATGGATGTTGATATCCCTGGTATTCCTCCTGCTCATAACTTTCCTTGTAAGGGAAGTTTCAGGATTTGATGTCTGGTTCCATCTCAAAGCAGGGCAATGGATAGTGGAAAATTGCAGGGTCCCCGCCTGTGATATGTTCTCCTACACTGCATCGGAGAATCAATATCTTGATTCGCACTGGCTTTTTCAGGTCATACTTTACCTGGTATACAGCATGGGAGGAATAACAGGAATACAGCTGTTAAGAATAATCGTTTTTATTTTCGCCTTTGTTTGCCTGTTAAAAATAGCCAGGAAGAATGACATGATAACATCATCATTGTTTTTGTTTACTGCCGTCATGATTACACAGGAGAGGTTCCTGGTAAGGCCTGAAATGCCGACGGTTCTTTTCACGGGATTGTATTTCCTGATACTGCACAATTACAGCCATAAGGAAACGAAAATGATATGGCTGCTGCCCTTACTGCAGCTTGCCTGGGCAAACATGCACGGGCTTTTCATCATAGGGCTCATTATTGTCCTTGCATACCTGGCGGGCGGATTTATTGCCGGAATATTGAAATTGCGCCAAAACAACCACATCTGGGGCGCTAAATGGAACAAGCTGCTGATAATCATGCTATTGATGCTGGCTACGTGTTTTATCAATCCTTACGGGATAAGGGGAGTGTCCTACCCGTTCCTGCTTTTCACTGAAATCGGGGAAGGGGCAAATGCCTGGATGAAAACCGTTGGTGAATTGCAGCCGTCATTTTCGGCATCCGGGGAATCATCAGTCAGGTTTTATTACATATTGTTGATAGCCCTTACGGGCATGTCGTTTCTAATGAATATAAAAAGAATAAACATAACATATTTAATACTTTACCTCGGGTTTCTTTATATATCGGTCAAGGCAAGAAGGAACATGTCCTTGTTTGCTTTCATTGCAGCTCCTGTTGCGATAATAAACATCAGGAATGGTTCCGATAAAATTATTGAATTTACCAGGAAACATAATAAATTCATTAATGTAAAGCAATCGGTATTTGCCGTTTTTATGATAATCCTGTCAGTAATATGGATTATAAACGTTTCAACTAACACTTATTACATAAGGAAAAACGATGCCAAGAGATTTGGGCTTGGGATGTCAAAATCGCTCTACCCCGCAAAAGCGGTTGATTTCATATTAAAGAATAACCTGACCGGAAATATCTTCAATGCCAACTGTATAGGGGGATACCTGATATGGCGGCTTAATCCCGAGAGGAAGGTTTTCGTTGACGGAAGATGGGAAGTGTACGGCCAGCAGTTCATGGACAGGTACAAATCATCGCTTACGGATGTCAGTTCTTTTAATAAAATTGCTGATGAGTACGATATAAACTATACATTATTCACTCATTATTCAATGGAATCAAGGAGACTTCTTACCGGATTGTACGGGGACGCCGGTTGGAAACTGGTATGGTTTGACGACATTGCCTCAATATTCATAAGGAACACTCCGGGAAATGCGGATGTTATCAAGAACAACCCGGTTGATTTTAACTCGCTTATTAAAGAACCAAAAAGGGATTTAAAACTTTTCCAGGACAACAACTTCAAAAAAGGTTCTTTTTTCTATTCAATAGAAAAGTACAGGAATGCCGAGTGCGAATTCAAACAGGCTACACTGATAAACCCGCGCTTCTATGAAGCATTCAATAACCTTGGCAACGTTTACCGGAAAAAAAAGAAAAATGAAAAAGCCGCTGATGCTTATAAAAAAGCAATACAGGTAAAGCCGGACTACCTGCACGCTCATGTGAACCTCGCAAATCTTTATAGCCTGACCGGTGAATATGAAAAAGCGGAAGCTAAATACAGGGAAATAATAGCGATGAAACCCGGGGATGCGGACACCCATTACGAACTGGCGCTGACGTATGAGAAACAGGAGAATAAGAAGCTGTTCCTGAAGGAACTTGAGGAAGCCACAAGAATTAACCCGGACCATTTCAAGGCGCATTTAAAGCTTGCGGAAATGTACACGAAAAGCGATATAGACAGAACGATAACAGAATTAAAAGAAACCGTAAGGGTACAACCGGATTTTGCTCGTGGGTACTACAACCTCGGCATCGCTTACCTGCAGAAGGGACAGAAAGAGGAAACAGCGCGCGCCTGGAGTAAATACCTTACACTGAAACCGGACACTCCTGATGCGCATAAGGTTAAAGAGTGGCTTAGTAAATACAGGAATAAGCAGTAAAAAGGATAAAAACTGTTTTAAAATCGATTGCGCTATATATAATATAATTTATTAATAATTATTTATATTCATAATAATATAATTTTTTAAATAAATAAATATTTGAAATAGTATAATTAAAAATTTCAAAAATGGTTGACAAATCTAATTTTTGTAGTATAATTATAAATATATAGTTTCCGACAAAGTTAGTTGTGGCTTATATGTCAAAGAATATGGTGAAATAAACCTTGGGAACAAATAGCAAAATGAGTAAAAGGAGAATAATATATGCGAACATTTAAAAGTACAATTAATAATAATTACATTTGGATGAAATTAAGAACCGTGATCATCGTTCTTATTGTTCTTTTCACAGGAAACACCTGCTTAATGGCGCAGAAGAAACATAATGTTGTAATGGGGTTTTATATGTATTGGACAAGAGGTACATATGGCCCTGCTGATGTCCAGTATGAAAACCTGTCTCACATAGCCCATGCCTTTATGAATTATACTTCTTCCGGAGGACTTGACCTTCCAACTGGTGTTCCTGAACCGTTACTGAATGACACTGCGCATGCAAACGGTGTTAAAATGATAATATCGGTTGGCGGCGCCGGGGCTCCATCCCCATGGTCTTCCATAGCTGCCGATCCCGTAAAAAGGGCAACTGCCATAAGCAATACAATAGATTTTATAGTAAACAATGAATATGACGGGGTTGATATAGACTGGGAGTATCCCCTGCTGGCGGACAAGGATAATTATACCCTGTTTATTACAGAATTAAGACAGGCTCTTACTGCAGCCAATACCGATTATATTCTAACAATGGACATAGGAGCCAGTCAATGGACCAATGAAGGATATGACTGGGTTGCTTTAGAGCCGCTTACGGATTATTTTAATGTAATGACCTATGATTTGGCCTGGAATTATGCAGGGCATCATTCTCCACTGTACCAGGATAAGAGTGCATTTGACCATGGATATAATAGAAGCATGCGTTATTATTCCGCAGTTCAGGAAACTGCGTACAATGGACTGCCAGCTTTTGGAATCCCGAGAGAGAAAATGCTGACGGGATTAGGATATTATGGCTACAGATACAATGGCGTTGGCGGTGTCCTGAATGCCGGCTGGGATGGACAGGGGACACAAATAGATTATTCTGATATTGTCGGGTATGGATGGTCGAACAACTGGGACGCCTATTGTAAGGTGGCATGGGACACCGATGGTAACAATATAGTTTGCTATGATGACCCTGAAGCCACACAGTATAAATGTGAATACATATTGGAACGGAAGTTCCCGGGCACTATTATGTGGGCTCTGGGACAGGATGATATGGGTTCCAGCCAACCGTTGCTTGAAAAAACCGGTGATTTCCTGATAAAGCCTAAAATAGTAAGCCTTGAAGCTGCCGGGGGCGTCGTTATAGACGGTGATATATCAGAATTTCTTCATGCCCGGCCTGTCAGCATGGCTGATAATTCAGGCAGGGGAGCGAAGGACAACACGGCTGTAGTGAAAAGTTTGTGGGATAGCACTTACCTGTACATCTCGTATGAAGTGAAGGATACAATGTTGAATTCGGGCGGGGCTAATATATGGGAAGATGATAACCTGGAAATATATATAGACAGGCTGAACAATCATGGAACCTGGCAGGAAGCTGATGATCACCGCTATATTGTAAACCTGGATAATACAAGGGAAGATTTTGGAGAGAGCCTCGGCGCTGATTTCCAGAGCGCGGTAGTTCTGGACGGGACATTGAATAATAACGGGGATACCGATCAGGGGTATACAATAGAGATGGCGCTGGCCTGGTCAGCCATAGGTGGTATCCCGGTAGCAAGGGAATACATCGGGATTGAACTCGCGGCAGGAGACAGGGATGAAGTGGCTGACGGTTACCAGTACATGGACTGGAATGATTTAACAACGCTTACGGATACCGGTAACTGGGGAGATCTTTCCATAATCTCACCCACCCCGGCGGTTGCTTACAAGATAACTCCCGCGCTTTCTGAATCTGTTATGCCGTCCGACGGCACAAGTACAGCATTGGTTACAGGTATAATAACCGACGCTTATGGAACCGTTGTTCCCACCGCCCCAGAAGTGCTGTTTACACTTAACGGCCCGGGGATGCTATTGGGAACGACCGTGAAGACGGCAGTAAATGGTATTGCCACGATTATATTAAGGTCGGCAGAGGAACCCGGGACAGCCTTGGTGTTGATAAGGTCAGGGTACCTTAATTACAGTCCGGAACCTGTGGTATATGCGGATAATTCTATGCCGTATGCTCCCCAGTCTACGCTTTGTGAAGGACAGGTAAATCCGCCGAATATAAACACTTTAACACCGGAGTTTTCCTGGACATTCTCTGACCCTGATGACGGGGACACGCAGTCGGCACACAAAATCCTGGTGGCGGCAAGTCCTGCCGCGCTGGCATTGGATAATGGTGACATGTGGGACAGCGACAAAA
>JAUXDE010000160.1 GCA_030618495.1 Clostridia bacterium | reverse complement strand
GAACAGCATTTACCACTCGGGACATGAAAGGACGGCTTTGACTTAGAAGCGCTGCCCCCCATCATCTTTTCTTCCGTTATCCCCTGCTGTGTCACATCATCCGCGCTCTCTACAGCCTTGTTCTTTGTAAGCATCGACCGCCCCGCCATCACGATAGCGGCAAACACCACTATAAAAAATATTATTGTTTTGAACACACTGACCGCAGAACACGCTTCTCCCGAAGCTCCGGACCCGCAGCAGGAAGCAGAAGCTTGTCTGTCGTCCTTATCTTCCGGCTTGCGCTTTGAAGGGCCGCAGCAACATGACGGCATCTCGTTAATTTCTTTTCCCCTGTCTTTTTCATTATCCATGATATACCTCCCTATCGCGCGGTTATTGTTAACCTGCCACAATCTCTTTTATATCTTCAAGGGTGTTTGCCTTGAGGATTTTATCTGCCTTCCTTTCAAAGTCCCCTGATTCATGAGCGCTAATGACTTCTCCAATACCGTCAAAGGAATAGGGATTGACGCTTAAATGCCTGTACCCCAGTCCAACGAGTATCCCCGCCATTTCAGGGTCGCCCGCTATTTCGCCGCAAACCGTAATATCCTTACCGCTTTCCTTCGTGTTATCAACTATATCCTTTAATACTCTTATAACGGCAGGCTGAAACGGGTCAGCCAGGTCAACCAGGAAATTATTGGCGCGGTCCACCCCCATAACGTATTGAATCAGGTCATTCGTCCCGATACTCAAGAAATCCGCCTCAGCCGCAAACTCCCTTATCAGGTAAACCGCGGCAGGGACTTCTATCATGCACCCTATCTTTAAGTTGTCAGGGTTTATACGGCGCTCCTTTTTTAACTCATCAAGAATATCGTAGACCTTCTTTCTGGTATTAACGAATTCATCCACGGTGGAAACCATTGGAATCATTATCTTGACGGGTTTCTCGCCCTTTGCCATAAGCAAAGCTTTTATCTGGTTCGTAATAATATCCGGGTACCTGTCATAAATCCTGACTCCCCTGAGCCCCAGGTTCGGGTTCTCCTGCTCGGGCATCGGCAGAAAATCAAGAACCTTGTCCCCGCCGATATCAAGCAGCCTGAACGTCACCGTACCCTCCGCAGAGTCAATAACTTTTTTATAGATTTTAACCTGTTCATCGATACCTGGTTCCTTTTCCCTTTCTATGAAGATGAATTCCGTTCTGAAAAGTCCGATATCGTTGATTCCACACTTTTTAATAATAGAAATATCCTTAACATTACCCGCATTCGCAAGCAGTCCTACGTTAACCCCGTCCTTCGTGCTGACATAACCGGAACCATACTTCCTCTTAACACATACCCCCGTGTTAAGCCTGTTTTTGAACCTGCTGATTATTTCAGGTCCCGGGTTGACCCACACATCGCCGCCGGAAGCGTCAACCAGGAGTTCCGCTCCGCAGTAAACATTCCCGACAATATTATCCACGCCTATCAGCGCCGGCACACCAAGCGCCCTGGCAAGTATGGCTCCATGGGAAACAAACGACCCCCTTTGGGCGACAATACCGTTAACCTTCTTATCCCCTATCCCCGATATTAAAGACGGCGTTAAATCTTTAGCGACTATAATAATAGGACATCCCTTGTTACATGTTGCGCACGTGATACCGGAGTGCTTTAGCCCGAGGTTGTTAATAACCCTTCTTGCTATGTCATTTATATCATTAATTCTTTCCCTGAAATAATCGTTCGGAAGAAGTTTGAACTTTTCCTCGTACACTTTTTTGACATCCAGCAGCGCCGCCTCGGAATTCAACAATTCCCCGGAAATTTTCTCCTCAATCTTTCCGACGAAGGAAGAATCCTCAAGTATCATCAAATGCGCGTTAAACACTTCCGCTTCAAGCGAACTCAGTTTATTAGACACAACCTTATATGACTCGCGAAGCCCTTCCCCGGTCTTTTTAAGGGCGTCAAGAAGCCTTTTCTTTTCATCATCAACCTTATCCGCGGAAATCCTGCCCCTCGGCGCGGCCTCAAGTATATCCTCCTTGTAGAGGCATACCCTTCCTATACCGATACCACCCGTAAGCGGCTTTCCTTTTAGCGTCTTTGATTCCATTATTTCTCCTGCTGTTTCTTCCTCACGTATACTTTTATGACGTCCTTTTTCCTTCATATTACTTGATTTCCCTGTTACACTTCACACAAAAAGGAACATCCTTCTGAACTTCAGTTTCACAGTAGGAACACTTGCACCCTTTCGGAGCTTCTTCCCCGTCTTTTGCCGGCTTTTCCCTGACGCCGGAAACACCCTTCTTGCCCTCTTTATTTGAGAGATAATTCTCTATTGCCCTGTGAAGCGCGTCCGCCCCCAGGTTGGAACAGTGCAGTTTATTCTTGGGCAGACCGCCTAACTTCTCCGCCACCTGCTTATTTGTCAGTTTCATGGCTTCCTCAATAGTCATACCCCTTGCCATCTCGGTAACCATGCTTGATACCGCTATGGCGGCTCCGCAGCCAAAGGTCTTGAACTTGACGTCCTTAAGCCTGTTATCCTCCACCTTTATTGTAAAAGTCATCAAATCCCCGCAGACGGGGTTCCCCACCGTCCCCTTACCGTTAGCATCCGGCACTTCACCCACGTTCCTCGGGTTCATGAAATATTCCATTACTTTCTCATTGTATTGCGGCATGGCGTATCCCTCC
>JAUXDE010000009.1 GCA_030618495.1 Clostridia bacterium | reverse complement strand
ATATTTTCAAGGCTTTTTATCAGGGTATTTCCGACTATATTGAAGGCATCGTCGTATTGAAAGGAATTATTAAGTGAATTGGAATAAACCACTGCCGAAACAACCGATATCAGTATTATTAATAATAAGTGTTTTTTCACCAGAAGTGTCATGGCATGACCTTTTTGAATTATGGGGACACGTACCTAATTATTGATAATTACGCGAAAATAATGGTTTAGACATAATCCAATAATTAGGTACATGTCCCCTTAATTCCAATTATGCGGCAGATTTTTTTTATTGCTTCGTTGACTTCGGCTGAAATAGAGTCGCCGAATCCAACACCCGCGGGCTGAATGCCAACAATAAATATATCCGTATTAATTTCCGATTTTATATAGTCCATCGTTAATTTTAACGAAGCATTGTGAGTGGAAAGAGAGTTGTCAAGGATATCATCGTATTTCAGTATTTTTACAGACCCCGGGGATATTTTCATATCAACCGCGTCCACCAGCATCAGCGTATCCGGCTTTTCTTTTATAATATTGTGAAGGTAGTTCTCGGGCGCTTCCCCAACGTCCAGTAACCGGTATTTTCCAGCCGGGAGTTTTTTTTCTTCAAGCTTCCTTATCAGTTCCGGGCCTGCGCCGTCATCACCCTTAAGAGGATTGCCTATACCTACGATGAGGGTTTTTTGTTTTAATAGTTTTTTTAATTTCGTTAATTGAGAATTGTCAGAATCAAACATGTTATATTCCCGTTGGGAAAATAGTGATAGATTATCCCCAGATATCTGTAAGAACGGTTTCATGCCTGCATTTCGGGCACAAAACCCTGAACATGTTCGCTCTTCCTTCAGGCGAGGACTTCTCAGCAGGATCTTCCTTTAACAGCCCCAGTTCTTCCTGGGAAGTCAGCATCAAGAGAGGGTTACCCGAGGCAAGCAGCCCGAGTTTATTCGCCAGGAAAACAAGGTGGTCCCTGGGTCCGATAACTTCTCCGCATTCCTGGCACAGGACAAGTTCCTTTTCCACTTCCTCAACCGCCAGTTTCCTGTCAAACAATGCCAGGGCGTATTCGTGTGTCTGCTTTATCCCCTTTTCAGAAGTGCAGTTCGCCACGCACTGCCCGCAAAATATACATATATCATAGTGCAGAACCAATTTTCTTGTTGATTTACCGTTCCTGTTTATTTTCTCAACCACGTCTATCGCCCTTGCCGGGCAGACTTCCGCGCAGGCTCCGCATCCTATGCATTCATCTTCAACATATTCGGGCTTACCGCGAAAATTTTCCGCAATGTAAGGTTCATAAGGGAACTTACTCGTATAGGGCCCCTTTATCAACGCCTTAACGGCTTCCCTCAATTCCCTGAGTTTCGGATACTTCATCCTTTCTCCTTTTTCTCTTGAACTTTTAGATTTTATTGAGGAGGCCTAATCACGAAAGGTTTCACCCAAGCGCTTTCGTGATTCGGAGTGAGCCTCTCACGTGAACGACCTCCGAGATAAATGTCTAAAAGTTCTTTTTGTCCTGTTCATACATGTCGCAGACACTCTTGTCCCACAATTTCACTCCAAACAAGTGGGCGCCCCGCGCAAGAGCGTGGGCAGCCGTCGGCGACGTCAGTAAAATAAAAACACCGCAGATAAGAGCTTTTATACCCATGGGGGACAGGATTCCTTTAAATACTGCACACCCGGCGAGAATAAGACATGTCCCAAGGGTTACGCTTTTCGTTGCTGCCTGGAGCCGGTTGTAGATATCAGGCAGTCTTGCCAGCCCGATACAACCTGCCAGGTCAAAGAAAACTCCTACCGCAATAAATATTAAACCTATAATCTCATTCATCGAATCCCTTACCTTCCAGGAACTTCGCCAGCGCAAGAGTGCCTATGAAGCTCAGTAGAGCCCAGGCAATCGCAATGTTTATATAATAATCCTTGCCCGTTACAATTGACAGAATGGCGCAAAAACCAACCATGACTACACCCATGATGTCAATGGCTACGGTCCTGTCGGGGACAGTGGGCCCCGAACTTATCCGGTACATACAGATCGAGCAGCACGCCAGCAACACACCAAAAAATACCTGGTAAATAATATCCGCGCTCATTCAAATATCCTTGTTAGAATTTTTTCAAACTTCTGAATTATCATCCTGCTTGCTTCTTCAACATTCTGACTCTCAACGTTAATCCAGTGAATGTAAATATAACCGTCGTCCGTCAGGTCCACGCACAGGGTGCCCGGAGTCAGGGTTATTGAATTACACAGGGCGGTTATACCCGATTTGCTCTTAAGGGTTGTTTTCACCTTTACTATACCCGGGTTTATCGGCATTTTCGGATGAAAAACCCTGTAGACCACGTCAAGGTTAGCCAGCAGGCACCAGTAAAGGAACATGGGCAAGTAAACCAGGAACCATAGATACCTTCGCAAATCAAAGAATTTATGCGGGTTTTTGGTAAAGGTCTCACCAAAAATAAGAGCAGTCAGCATGGCTGCAAACAATCCTGCAATCACATCCTGCAGGTTAAAACAGCAGGTTCCCGCTTTTCCCCTGAATACCAGCAGCATCCAGGTTATAAATGAAACTATAAACATCACTAATTTTCGCATTCAAAACTCCGGTATTACATACCTAATATTTTTGACGCATAATCCGTGCCGTCCATGATAACTTTAACGGCAGGTTCTAAAATATTAATATTCTCAAGTACTCCTGTATTTCCTATCGGCAGAAGCAGTACACCCATCACGATACACAGAAGAGCAAGCAGTACCATCGGCAGACTCATCAACGCAGGTACTTCCCTTAAATCATTCCATTTTTCCTTCAGTTTTTCAAAGAAAACATATTTTTGAACCTTAAGAAAAGAAGCAAGCGTAAGAATACTTGCAAATACCGCCAGCGCCGCAAATACAGGGCGCCCTGCCTGTACACAGGCAATAATAATAATCAATTTACTCCAGAAACCGTTAAACGGCGGAATACCGGCAATGGACATTGAGGCTACAAGAGAAGTATTTGCCGTTACAGGCATTTTTTCCCTTATCCCTCCCAGTTCCTGCAAATCCCTCGTTCCGGTTGAATACTCAACCGCGCCGGCATTCAGGAACAATAGAGATTTAAATGCTGAGTGATTAATAAGGTGGAACAACCCTCCAAGTATACCCAAAGGAGTACCAAGCCCAATACCCAGGATAATATAACCAACCTGGCTTATACTGTGATAAGCAAGAAGTCTCTTGAAATCCCACTGGCCAAACGCAAGCATTACTCCTATTACCATTGACAGCGCGCCTAACACCATCAATATCATCAGCAGCCGTTCATCCACTCCAACAACGTTAAAAAGAAACCTTACCAGCGTATATATACCCAGCGCCTTGATCAGGACACCTGAAAGCATTGAAGAAATAGGAGCAGGAGCCGAAGGGTGCGCATCGGGAAGCCATGCATGGAACGGCACGAGGGCAGCCTTTAGTCCGAACCCCATAATAAACAATGCAATCGCAAATAGTAATGCGTTATTCATGCCATTTTGGCTGATTTGCTCTGAAATCTGAGCCATGTTCAGAGAACCTATCGAACCGTAAGTCATTCCTATGCCAAGGAGTATGAAAGTGGAAGCCACTGTCCCTAAAACAAGATACTTAAAGGATGCTTCCAGTTCCTCATGCTCGCACCCGAATCCCACAAGAGCATAGGATGCTACCGAGGCGATTTCAAGAAAAACGAACAGGTTAAACATGTCGCCGCTGAGGACAACCCCGTTCATCCCGGCAAGCATTAAAAGGAAAAGACTGTAGTAACGAAGTTTTGACGTGTATTGCTCCATGTATTTAATAGAATACAACGTGGATGCAAACGCGATTACGTTTATAGAGACAAGAAGTAAAACGCTTAATCCGTCAAGAACCATGACGATGCCTATGGGCGCTTTCCATGCTCCCATGCTGTACACACCAGACTTGCCTATTACCGCAAAGGACATAATGACCAGGGCAAGCGTGACAAGGTTACCCAGCACATCAGGGAACCATTTAAATTTCCTTGAAAGCATTGGAATTATAAAAGCGCCTGCCAGAGGCACTGCAACAAATAACGGAATCATGTTCAACCTTTCAGTCTCCTCATCTCGGTTATATCAAACGTCCCATATTTTTCATACAGCCTTATGCATATTGCTACCATTAATGCAATGACTCCAAGGCCTATTACGATTGACGTAAGCACAAGCGCCTGCGGCAGAGGGTCAACAGAATGTTTTATAAATTCTGTTATACTGTCGCCTTCTGAAATAATCGGCGCCACCCCCCCTTCCCTGTAGCCAAGCATTATCAGGAAAAGGTTAACGGCATATTCCATAATTATAAGTCCGAGGACAATTTTAATGATGTTCTTTTTTACGAGCACGCCGTATAATCCCACCATGAAAAATATTAAGCATAAAATATATATCATTCCTCGCCCCTCATATTAGTCTGAATCATTTCAAGTTTGTCTCCCTTTTTTACAACCCTCAGGACCGCAAGAATTACAAACACCATAAACAGCGAACTTCCCACCTTTACCGCAATCGCTATATTGGAAAGTATTATGGTCCCGGCGCTTAACAGGTGAAAATCCTGCCCGGGAGCATTTTTTTGGATGAAGTTAATAAAGAAAGTCCCGCCGGCAAATATACCCAGTAAAGCGATAATAAGAAACATCAATGCCCCTATGCTGTCAAGTTCTGAAGCAAGCGCTTTACTTATCCTCTTAAGCGCCTTTTCCTTGCCAAAAGCCAGAATAAGCAGAATGAATGAGCAGGCAACGATGACTCCGCCGGCAAACCCGCCTCCGGGTGTCAGGTGTCCGTACAGGGTAATGTATATACCATACAAGAATATGAAACTTTTAACCCAACGGGCAACTGTTTTTACGATTAAGGTCATTCCAACCATTTATTTTCCTTTTAATTTCTTCCTGGCTTTAGATCTGAGTATTGCCAGGGCTCCCAGTATCGCCGTGAATAATACCGTGGCTTCGCCAAGAGTATCATAGGCGCGGTAATCAAGTATGACCGAGGTCACGATATTTGCCGCTCCCGTATCCTTCAATCCCCTGCTTATATACGTATTTGACGGGGCATCCCTGAACAACGCGATAATGGGCTTGCCGAACTGCGGGATGTCACTGAAAACCCTGATTCCGAATATGACGATCACAACCAGCAGGACAATGCTCACAGCCATGCCGAAGAACTCCCTGTCGCCTGAAACCGCCGTTGTATCCCTGCTTATGGTAGCGCGTATCAATATGACCAGCACCAGAACCTCCACGACAATCTGGACGATTGCTATATCGGGAGCCGCAAGGAAAAGAAAGGTAACACTGAGAATAAGACCAACCGCTCCGACTGAAATCACCGCGGCAAGCAGGTCCTTGGTTTCCAACGCAACTATGGAACCGATTATCATAAGAAGCAATAAAACAAAGATAATTTCCATTTATATGGAACCTTTCATCAGAACAATCAATAAAACCAGTATCCCCGCCACTACCCAGATAACATAGTTTGACAGTAATCCGGAATGCAGGTACTTGAGCATCCCGATAAAGTAATTCAGAACACGTTTGGCAACATCATAAATATCAAATGATTTCTTATCGGCAGCCCTGTATATCCCCCCGAGAATTTTTGAATCCTTTATTGACCGGTAAAAGTCAACCCCTGTAACCCTGGTCTCTACAGGCAGTTCTTCACCGCCAATATACGGGAGACTGTCCTCTCTTATGTTTTTAAAGTTACTTAACATGTATATAATTAATCCAAGGATAACTCCCAGGATAATCATTAAGGTAACCAGGCTCGGTGAGAACAAGCCGGTAAACGAAACCCCCGGTACGGCGGGCAGAATGAATTTTTCCAGGGGAACCGTGAATGCGAGTACGCCGAAAATCATACACAACCCCGCAAGAACCACCATGGGAATCCACATCAATGAAGAAACTTCCTTCACTTTTTCTCCGCCTTCCCTCTGTCCCAGGAAAACAGCGTGTATGAGTTTCATGAAACTCGCCAGCGTAAGCGCGCTGCCGAACATCGCCGCGACCATCCATACGAGCCACAGCTTATCGCCTTTCCTGCCGAGGTCAACTATGCCCTGGTATATCATCCACTTGGAAACAAAACCATTGAACGGCGGAACGCCTGAAATGGACAATGCGGCAATAACAAACGTCACAAAAGTTACCGGCATGAACCTGGCAAGCCCCCCGAGTTTATCAAGGTCTGATGTCTTTGTTCTTTTTTCCACCGCCCCGCTGCCGAGGAAAAGGCAGCATTTATATATAGTATTATTCAACATGTGGAATAAACCACCCGCTATGCCTATGGGACTGCATGTCCCTATTCCAAGTACCATGTATCCCACCTGCGATACGGCATGGTATCCTAACAATCTTTTAAAATCATGCTGTATGAGGGCCATCATAACTGCCGCAACAATGGTGATTGCCCCTATGATTAAAAGCATCTGCCCCATCGCCTTATTCAGGACAAACATCTTCATTGAAATCCTGCCAAGGAAGTATATACCGACTAATTTATCCAGAGAAGCCGGCAGGAATGCAGTTACGGAAACGGGCGCTTTCTCCGCGCAGTCGGGTATCCATGAATGCAGGGGCATGGCGCCGGCTTTTGCAAAAGCCGCTACGGCAAGGCATATGAATGCAAGCATCGACATTCCGCTGTTAACCGAAACTTCTATTCCACTCATTATGAAAGTCTTACCCAGCACCCAGGTAACGGCAACACCAAGAATCATGATAACGTCGGAGCCGCCTATTATAATAAAGGTTTTCTTGGCAGTCGACGAGGCATCCGACCCTCCTATACCAACAAGCATGTACAGCGTCAGGCCGAGAACTCCCCAGAAAACGAGAAGCAGTATAAGATGATTTGAAAGAACTGCGCCGATTGACGCGCCTATGGTAATTAACAGGTACGCGTAATACTCGTTAATCCTGTCCCTGCCCTGCATGTATTTTAAAGAATATAGGACTATCAGGAACCCGAACATACCTATACCCATGACGACAAACCTGCTCAGGTTGTCTATCAGAAACCATTTAGAAACAAATTCCCTGCCAAACATCATAATAGTCATTATAAAGGTAACAAGAGAAACTATTACACCCAGGGTCTCAGCCACTCCTCTTGTTCTCTTAGGAATAAACAGGCACATTATACCCGCTATTATTGACAGAGAAATTGAATAAATTATTAAATTCATCTTATTTTCCCAATTGCTTTCTTATTCTTTCGGTTTTCTCCTGTGATAACCTTATTAAATCCTGGCTGTTTAAAACTGTCTTCTTTGTCCTGTTGTCAATCGCCGCCATTCTTTCGGTACAGCAGTAACACGGGTCAATCGCCGCAAGCACTATGGTGGCGTCCGAAACGGTACCGCCAACCGCGGCAATATGATTCGTCGGGACGTTCATGAAACTCGGCGCCCTCACCTTATGCCTTGCAGGCCTGTTACTGCCATCGCTCCTGGTGAAATGGTAAACCTCGCCCCTGGGGGCTTCCGCGATACCTATGCCGTCACCGGGATGGATTTCCTTTGGCTTTGAATCTATCTCGCCCTTCGGCATCTTCTTGAGGCACTGTTTTACTATACTTGCCGCCTCGTACATTTCAAGAATTCTCACCACCGCCTTCGCAAAGACATCGCCTTCCTCACAGGTTATGACTTTCCAGTCAATCCTGTCATAAGCGGCATATGGATGGTCCCTTCTCACGTCAATTGCCACACCGCTTGCCCTTGCCGTGGGACCCAGCGCGCTGTAATTTATTATTTCTTCTTTAGTAAGCACCCCTATGCCCTTTAACCTGGCATGAATTACCGGGTCGTCAAGCACCGCCCCCTTGAACAGGTCAAGCGCGGGAACCAGCTTATCCATTTCCTTGAGAACCCACGGGAAATCGTTTTCGTCAATGTCGCGCCTCACTCCGCCCGGCTTCATCATGGCGTAATGGTTCCTGTTACCGGTAAGTTTCTCGCATATATCAAGAACGGGTTCCCTGTACTTCCACGCCCACATGAACACTGTGTTATAACCTATGAAGTGGCCTGCTAAGCCCAGCCACAGCAGGTGGCTGTGTATGCGTTCCAGTTCGGCAATTACGGTTCTTATGTAAAGCGCCCTTTCCGGAACCTTGATATCACCAGCGTCCTCTATCGCCTGAACACAGGCAATAGGATGCGAGGTTGAGCATATTCCGCAGATTCTTTCCACAACGAAGGGAACCTGGTCAAAGGTCTTTTGTTCGCAGAGTTGTTCAATCCCGCGGTGGTTGTAACCTATTTCTATCTCCAGCCCCACCACCTTCTCCCCTTCAACGTGCAGTTTAAAAAATTCGGGCTCTTCCTGCAGCGGGTGGTATGGGCCTACCGGAATAATAGTTTTAGCCATTTTATTTCCTTCTTAAGGGATACTTGCCTTTAGGCCAGTCATCCCTGAGTAAAAGATGCCTCATGTCCGGATGATTCCTGAATTTTACCCCGAGTAATTCAGCGATTTCCCTCTCAATCCATTCTATCGCTTTGATACCCTGGCAGGCGGAATCTATCTCGGGATTTTCCCTGTCAAGCAGAACGCATATTGAAACAATCCTGTCAAGTTTGTCAAAAGCAAAATGATACTGGATTTCAATCCCTTCAGGAGTATCAATTCCCGAAGCAATTTGAAACCTTGCTTTAAGGTCATGAAAAACATAATTTATCACTTCAACGATATTCGCGGGGTTTATATAAATATAGACTCTCTTATCGGATTTCTTTATTGTCTTTTTTATTATCTTACCGGTAAATTTATTCTTTATTTTACCTACAACATCCTCTGCCATGTTATTTTCCCTTCAATTTATTTATTACCTTGACAACCGCGTCTATCAGCGCCTCCGGCTGGGGCGGGCAACCTGGCACGTAAGCATCAACCGGAAAAACTTTATCCAGGGGGCCGGCATAGTTGTAACTATCCCTGAACATGCCACCCGTGCATGCGCAGCCTCCGACTGCCACAACTATTATGGGTTTTGGCGCCTGCTCATACACTCTCTTCATCCTATCGATCACCTTCTTATTAATACACCCGGTAACGAGCAGTACATCGGCGTGCTTTATACTGCCCACAAGCAGCATCCCGAATCTTTCTATATCATGCCTGGGAGTCAGGGCATCGAGTATTTCAATATCGCAGTTGTTGCATGGGCTTGCCGCCATATGAAACACCCATAAAGATTTTGTTAATGCGTTCAGTTTAATACTCATTTATAATCCCAAATACGCCAGACATACTCCCACAACAGCCAGAATTGTCATAGGCCTCCAGAAAAACCTCATTGCCTGGTCAATCCTGACCCTGGGGCTGGTGTTCCTTATAAGTACGATGATTACAAGAAGAAGGACGTATTTCAGTATACCCCACAGGATATGCCAGCCTTCAAATATGATTCCGCCCATGTACATTATAACGAGGAACATCGGCACAACGAACAGCATCATCATTCTTGTAAGCTTGTATATTCCCAATGGCGCTCCCGAGTATTCAATATACGCGCCTCCCATAATCTCTGTTTCAGCCTCCGGCATGTCAAAAGGCACAAGAGTGAGTTTTGCCTGCATGCACATTATGGCAACGATAAAAGCAATAATACACGACGGGTGATTAAGGAATACACCGTTTTTTGCCTGAAACGCTAAAAGTTCACCGAGCTTTATGGTGTAACCTGCCTTGATTACCGGTATAAACACTATAAGGATAAAAGGCAGTTCATAGGCTAGTATAAGTTTCATCTCCCTTGACGCTCCAAGCGATGCAAGGGGGTTCTTTGAAGCAAAAGCCCCGATAATCACGGCAATTGAAGGTATGACGAGCAAATACAGTATAACTATTAAATCACCGGTAAAGCTGTTCTCAGGCGAAAGAATCACAAGCCACAACATCGTTGACACGATGACTATTGCCGACATTCCGAATACGGGAGAAAGCAGGAAAGTCCCCCTGGAGGCGCCTTTTGGTATAATTATTTCTTTTCCAAGCAGTTTTATAAAATCATACAGCGGCTGAAGAATCGGCGGACCCACTCTCCACTGCACCCTTGCAGTGACCTTCCTGTCTATCCAGCTGGCGATCATTCCGACAATCGCAGTAAACAGGAATCCGGGAAAAATTATATATTGAAACAGTATCTTCATTTCTTTTTCTTTTCCTTCTTCCAGGGGACGGCATGAACAATAAGATTCTCTCCCACCGCATAGTTATAGTTTCCCCTGTCTTCACTAGCATCTATATACTGCAGGACTTCTTTGTCCGTTGCGGTTTTCACGCAAAGAGGAACTTCACCTTTTGATTTTTCCAGGCAATAATCGCATTTGTGCGCAAAAAAGTCAATTATTTCCGGGTATATGGTACCGAATGGGCAGGCTATAACACAGGACTTGCACGAAACGCATCTCATGTTGTATCTTTTTACCGTCCCGTCCTTTTGCTTTTCAAGCGCGTCCTTCGGGCATGCCTTCACGCAGGGAGCTTCCTCGCACTGCCTGCACACAAGCGAAAACGCGGCAAGTTCGAGCAGTGAACTAACCCCTTTATTGTCCGGATGATAGAAGAAATCACAATCCGTTTTGAAATCTTTGGTCTTGCTGTATTTTTCGTAATCAAGAAACAGTTTCTTCATCTTTATGCCCACACCTCCGGGATATCTTTTATCATATCGTACGTGAACACGGGGCCGTCCTTGCAGACATAGTACTTGCCCAGTCCGCAGTGACCGCACTTGCCGAGCCCGCAGGACATGTTCCTTTCCATGGATAAATATATCTGTTCCGGCTTGTAGCCCACTTCCAGCAGTTTGAAAGTGCCAAACTTCATCATAATCGGCGGACCGCATACTATAGCAACACCGTTTTTAAGGTTAGGCTTGACCTTATCAAGCAGTACAGTAACAAGTCCTTCCGTTTCCTTCCAACCCTTGTCAGCCTTGTCAACGCTCCTTAGAATCCTCAGGTTTTTTTCCTTCTTCCATGTGGGAAATGAATCTTTATAAACCACATCCCCGGGGGTCTTTGAACCGTAGCACAGGATGATTTTCTTGAACCTTTCTGATTCCTTAAGCAGGGTAAGAAGGAAAGACCTCAATGGAGCCATGCCAACCCCGCCGCCAAGTATAAGAACTTCCTTATTGTAGAACTGCTCTACCGGATAGCCATTACCGTAAGGGCCTCTTATCCCTACCTTTGCGCCCTGTTTCATCGCATGAAGTTTTCCGGTCAATTTCCCAACATCCATTATCGTTACTTCAATCCTGTCGGTTTCATATGGAGAGGATGACGGAGTAAAAGGGCCTTCACCAAATCCCGGCACCGTCAACTCAATAAACTGACCTGTCTTAAATAATATCTCTTCCTCCGGTTTAAGCACAAAGGTCTTGATATTAGAGGTTTCGGTTATAACCTTTTCTACTACAGCTTCTATTGGTTTATATATATTCTTATCCATAATTTTACTTCTTCAATATACCTGCAAGCACTTTCCTTTTATCTATCTTTCCCTGGCAAGCCTCTATACACCTTCCGCAACCGGTACATGCCACTAAATCCAACGAAGCCGGCCTGTACTCATACTTGCAGAGATACCTGTTCCTGAACCTCTCATGAATTTCAGGACGCGGACTCGCCCCCCCGGCTACCCTCGCATAACCCGAGTACTGGCAGGAATCCTGGTACTTCATCCTGCTGAAATCATCCTTGCCCGGGATATCCGCAAGCAGGAAACAGTAACAGGATGGGCAAACATTGGTGCACGCCCCGCATTCCACGCACATTTCGGACTCAGTCTTCCATCCGGGTGAATTGTGTTTTTTTGACAGGTCATTCCAGAACCCGGCTTTCAGGTTGAATTCCGCATTTATTTGTTTTACTTTTTCTAACACCTTCTCCCTTGATTTTACCCTGTCTTCATTCAGGTTTTCCTTTGCTTCTCCCCCGAATATACTCCTGTTTCCATCAACCAGGGCTTTTCCCTTATCCGAACCAACCTCAACTATAAAACCATCCTTGGACTGGGAAATATTAAGGTCAAATCCTTTCTCTGAATACGGCTTGTTGCCAAGCAGGGTGCAAAAACAGTAGTTATTCGGCTTGGTGCAGTCGCTTGTGATTATCACGGTATTATCCCTCTTCATCTTATAAAAGGGATCCACGCAGTCGCCTTCCATAAACATTTTATCCATCACCGCAAGAGCAGTAAGGTCGCATGCCTTAACGCCCACTATAATCCTCTTCCTGGGCTGGCTCTTTACTTTTGAAACATCCTCTGCGTAAAGGTGAAAAAAGGACTTAACGGACTGTACCGCCCGAACCCCGCCGAAAACGATTTCATCGGAGGAAAGGCTTTCTTTGACCAGCAACTCATAAGAAAGGCTGCCGTTACATTCCTTTAATACATATATATCGCAGGTTTCCGTGAGACCGGACAACAGGCGCTTCCAGCTGTTCTTGGTGAGATAATAAATCGACATTTAAGGTTCTTTCCGTTTGATATTGTGAAAACTTTCACATAACATCTTAAAAAAAGGTGAACCCAATAATAATAAATTAAAATAATCATGTCAAGGAAAAATTAATATTTTTTTCAGGCGGGAATTAATGCAGGACTAGAAATACATATCCTCTTCGTCCTGATTGGCTTTCAACTTCAACGGCAGTGGCGTTTTAATTCTCAGGCTGAGACCGTACGTATAGTACGGGTCTACGGTATGAACTCCCGGCAGGCGGCTGCCGAATTTTTCCGCCTCGTACTTTGAAGCTTCAAAGTATAACTTGCAGATTACCAGGTTCGCAACCGCTGAAATACCATACGTTATGTATCCCTGGTTAACGCCTGCTCTTATAAAAACTGAATCCTTTACCAGTTCGTATTCACCGCCGAAATGCAGCTTCAGGAATATGCTTTCTTCAAGCCCGCCCATGTCCCTTAAATCCAACGCGACCAATAAACTCCTGTTTCCTATATCAGTTACGGTTTTATAGGACACCCCCACGTCAAAACTCTGATTTATTCCCCCGACAACCGTATCACTGGCAACTATTCTATTTCCGACAATATCCGCCTGGTAAATATTCGTTCCTCCCACATTCCTCGCAACCGCCCCGAACATCAGCGGTATTCCGGGAGGTTCGAATAATAATCCCATTTCAAATGAATCCGCGGTCCCCATCACCATTTTGTCAATAACCTCGCCTCCCAGGGCATAGAACAATTCCGTGGGGTTTGACCCGCCGGATAATACACCGGAGCCAAACAGGGCGCTGAGAATGGTAGACGGTGACATATACGAATCAAGCGCAAACCTGTACAGCTTGTTGTACCTGAAACCTAACGATAAAGGCATTGTCCCGCTGGATCCCATGTCAAAATCAATTTTCTTTGATACACCCAGGCTGTAACCGGTATCCACCTCAAGGTCAATGAGCCAGAAAGGCGTGTAAGGCCCTTCACTTGCCTGCAGTAAAGATTCAGAGCGGGGATGAAGGAAACCCGTAGCGCCGAAATCCCACGAAAGGGCGCTTTCAAAAATATTGTTTATATTAAAAAGATTGTCAATCTTTTTTCCGAGCCATCCTAATGTTGAACGGGTGTCCATCCTTGCAACTATTTCCGTGTTAGAGAAATTGCTCTTTACGTGATCGGTTCCTTCTTGCGCATCCTCCAGGTGCTCCTCGAATTCCGGATTTTCCGCATATATTTCAGGCAAAGTTTTGTTCCCGGAATAAAGGTCCCAGTACCCCCGCATCAGATAGCCGATTTCTTCATCATAAAGCTGGTAGAGAATATTGTTTTTCATCTGCTCGTTTGGTTCCAGCAAGTTGTTGTAGAGTTCATCTTTTGACATATTTTTTATATAATTCCAGTCATCGGTAGTCGCGACAGCAATCAGGAACCTCGCCTCGTTAATCCATGTTTGTATAAGCCTTTCCCCCCATTCAAATACATCCTTTCTCTTCGGGTTAACCGTTCTCATCATGAGTTGGAAAGGAAGCCTTATCAACTGCCTCTTCCTTTTTTTCGGTATGTAGGACATCCCCGCGGGGTTATGCAGGAAGAGCGCGTTTTCCCTGGGATTGGGATTCAATACCGCAATCTTGGCATCACCCATGGACATCGTATAATAATCGTAGTAATCCAGGGGCCTTGCCGACTGTGGATATGCCCTGTTTCCAGCCAGCCCCATGAATGAAACAAACAGAATTACGATTCTTACCGCCGGTTTTCTCATAGTCATAATTATAAGCCCTGCAAATAGTTTATGAAATTGTTAAAATAATCCGTCACATTGGTAAGCTGCTTGTTTAACTCTTCCAGCTCTTCCATTCCGGTATGAAGCGCCAGTATTGAAATGGCATGCCCCAGGCTCTCTGCTGAAGCATTCAGTATTACATTTTTTTCACTCAGGTTCTTTTTCTGCCATTCAATAACCTCGGCCAGGTTTAGTTCGATTTTCTTGTCGACAGGATTCCACGTAAGCTTCAAAGTTACGGCTGGATCAGGATCTCCGTCACTCGTGGTTATCGTTGAACTGCACCTGTGGAGATGGGCGATAACAGCATCCAGCCATACATCCTGGCTCTTGACCCTGCCATGATAATATTCATTATCTATATCATACGCAAGTCCTTTAACGGCGCTGGTATCGTTAAGCACATCGGATACCTTTACTGATATATTATAACTCGCAATCTGCTGGTTGCTGAGTTCGGCTTCTCCTTCTTCATCGCTTTCATAAAGACGCGCGAAAAGAGTCACGGGGGTTACGCTCTTCAGGTCGGCTATCAGCGCCATGATAGATATGAGCGGGGCCACTACCTCCTGCTCAATTTCATTATACCTGGCATACGCTGTTGCGTAACCGTAAGCCGCATCGCTGTTATACCTGTCATCATCCCATATTTCCTTATAAATATCCAATGCGGCTTTATAGTTATCAATATTCCCTTTTTCCATATAATAGGCTGCCGTTTCCATCTTCTGTTCTATAGAATCTGGCGGGTCGAGCCAGGCAAAGATGTTAAGATTCCTTGTTAAATCATCGCAGGATGTGATAAATAATGTCGATGTTATCAATAAAACTATAATAATAATATGTTTTTTCATAGTTATTCTCCCATTGAGTCCGTGTATTATACCTTTATTATACGCTATTTCTTCATATTCGTCAAGTAATAAAATTGTAAGTTTTTACAAAAACCCTTGACTATACCTCAATCTTGTGATAATATATTTATATATTCAAGTATTTAATCACATAAGTAACAAGGAGAAAAAAAATGGTTAAAAAATATTTCATTTATTGCTTAGTAGTTATATTCCTTTCAGGGGCTACAGGCTGCAACGTCTTCAGCTGGCTTCATACGCCGGAGGCGGGGGCTGAAAGCTATATTGCCGACGGTAAAGGATACCTTGACGCCGGAGACTATGACAGCGCAGTGACAAGTTTTGAACTTGCCAAGACAGCGGAGCCCAACAACTCGGACGCCCTGTACTGGTACGCCGTTGGCGTTGCCAGGCAGAACGGGATCAGCGTCGCGGAACTGGGTATTGACCTGTTCAGAAACCTTGCTTCGGGAAGTATGGAAGGAGATGAGATACTGACAGGTTTAAAAGAAGATAAACTTCAAACCATGTATGATGCAGCAAACAAAATCACGTCCAGTCTCAGGGAAATCGTTATAGGAGCAACCACATCGGGAACAATAACCTCGGACGACGTTGCGCTGTCCTTTATCATAAACCTGACATTAACGACTATAATTTTCCTGGCAAAAATCAAGGCGGCATTTGAACAATTCGGGTTTATTATAGATGAAAACGGAAACATATCTTTTGAAAACATAAATTCCGTAGATGATTTAAAAAGCGTGATTGATACTACATTAGGGTTACTTGATGACACGAATGACGGCTACAACGCGATTTCAGGGAATGAGGAAACCAATAATTTTCAGGATAAAACAGACACTTTATACGACAGCATATATCTTTATGCAGTTGCCGATGGCGAAGACAACGATGGTGATGGTGAAATAGATGAGGAATGGCTTGATGGTATTGATAACGACGGGGATGGACTCATTGACGAGGATTCAAACGGACTATCCGGGCCATAATAAAGGAAAGGAACAATGATGACAATAAAACGATTGCTTCTAACACTGATATTCATAGTTTTGATATTTTCAGGCAGCGCCAGCTCAGCTGAGCCGCCGCTGAGCATATGGAGCATGCGCTCGCTGGCAATGGGCGGAGTGGGGGTATGTACGAGCAACAACCATGATGCCCTGATATACAATCCCGCCTGCCTTGAATATTTAAGGGGCATGGATATTCATATTAATCTCCCTTTAGGGATAAACTCCGATATATATAATGAAGTTAAGGATATTTATGACGGTTACACAACAGGGGGAGCCGCCGGGGCAATTGAAGCAGGGGTTGAATTTGCCCTGACTCCGGAAAAAATGTCAATCGCCCCCAGGTTTTGCCCTTCATTCAGTACCGTCATGCGGATACTTCCCGTAAACTTCGGCATAGCGACTTACCAGGGCATTAAGACCTCCATAGGAAAGGACTGGGACGTACTGGTCCCGAAGTATACACTCAATGTTACGGCTGACACCGTTATTATAGCAGGTGTGGCGAAAAAATTTGACGTAGGAGGCGCCAGCGAGTTTCTTTACGAAGATGAGAAGCCAAGCTCTCTTTCGGTGGGCTTTAATTACAAGGAAACACTGTTCAGGTACAGGATTAATTCAACGGTGGGAATTGACAGCATACTGGAAGTACTGGGAGAAGACCCTGATTATGAGAAAATATTCTCCCTGGAAACGTTGAGCGGCAGCGGCATTGACCTGGGACTGCTTTATAACTTCAGCAATGAAACAATGTCCGTGGGGCTTTCTGTAACGGATGTATATTCTAAATTTATTTATACAGATACCAAAGAAACAGCCGAGGGCATACCGATGGGAGTCCATCTGGGCTACGCGTTTCACCCGAATAAACATATCACGCTGGCGGCAGACATCAGGGACCTCATTTCCGGCGGTGACTTTCTGGCAAAAACACACATGGGAGTGGAGTTCAACCTTGGGGGAGCATCCCAGATTCCCGTCTTGCATCATATACTCAGCGCCATCACGCTGAGGGGCGGCCTTAATTCCGGCTATACCACGTTCGGTGGTAAGGCATGTATTGACCTTCTCGTCGCAAGGGTTGCTATTGAATTTACTTACTTTGAAGAAGAGGTTGGCGACTACGCGGGTAATATAGGAGCGGATACATGGCTGGTTTGCTTTACGCTGGGATTCTTTTAAGAAAGGGAATAGTTTCTTTTTCTAAAGCCAGTCAAACCAACCGAGATTAAACACTTCGCTTACCGTTGCAAGGCCAAGCGTAATAACATAAAGAAAAAGCGCCACGAGCCAGATTTCCGCTTTATACTTCTCATATAACTTCTTCACGATAATTTCCTCACTTTGCTATTATTCCAAGCGAAATCACTATAAAACTTGAAACGAAAAGCACCGGTGAAACAACGGACGCCCAGTTGGTTGCCTCGGAATCCACCATCGCAAGAATGACAAACGCCAGAACGTAACCGATGATTCCAAAAGTCAATATCTTGCGGCCCCTCCTGCTTATTCCCTGCACCGGAACTTTTTGCTTTACTTTCTTTTCCTTATCCATGTACGTACATCTCCTTCTTAGAAGAACTGCATGGTTATTGAAGCCCTGTGATAATAATCGCCCCACTGGCCCGCGTACTCGCCGAGTTCGTTTGCCGTCAACGCGTACTCAATATAGAACTTGACAATTATCAGGTCAATCGCAAGCCTTGCGCCCGCCGTGGGCCAGCCCGAACTGAACCCGCCGCGCAGGAAAAGTAACGCCCCCAGAGGGTACTCCGCGCCGATATGAACCTTCTTGAGCAAGTCTCCCGTTCCCAGCACATCATGAACATCGCAGGCAAGTATTAATTTCCCGTAGTTACAGCCCCAGCCAAAATTTATTATCTGGGGAATGGTTGCCGCTCCGGAAGCGTAACCCAATTTCAACCCGCCCAGGTTCTTAACGGTAAGCCCCACTCCCACGTCGCCGTCACTCCACTTGTAAAGGAAGCCCAGGTCAATGCCTACTCCTATGCCTGTTTGCAGGAAATTGCTGAACTTGTCTACCCAGTACGTTTCACTACTCGCTGATTCCATTATCATACTGAACAATGATTCATATTCGTCTATTTTAGCCCTGGCAAGAAGTTTTGCGCTTATGCCGACGGTAATGGGATTAAGCATATCAATCGGTGAAAAGATATCAAAAGCCACCGCCCCAACCCCCACCCCGTCCGCAATTACATCTATGTCCATGAACGGGGACCACACTCCCTGCCCTATTCCTAAATTCGCAAGGGCATTGCCGTAAACACCGAACCCGCAACCCATTTGATAATCCTTGAACTTCAACGGGGACACAAAGGATAAACTAAAACCGGGGTCAAAACCTATATTATGCTCAGCGTTAAGCCATTCTTTCATCTTATCGTTATTGGCTATGTCTGCAATATCACTCATACTCATAATTTCAGTTGCCAATTCACCTATAACATAGCTAATTTCACTTACGATGCCATCAGCTATTCCAACAGACGGAGCGACAATAGTTAATTTCGGGCCGGGGACAGATGAAACACAGGCGGGGTTGAATATAATGGAATCATCGGTATTTGCCACCACTATACCCGCGCCTCCCATACCCATTGAGCGTATGCTCCACAGGACCGGCTGGCGCTCCGCGGCATATAAATCCGGAACAAACCGGATGAAATGCGTTGTTAGAAGAAAAATTATTAATAATATTAATCTTTTATTCATTTATTCCAAATCGTCAAAGAAAGAATCCAAATCCCCGACTATCGTGCCCATCTCGTTATCATCGCCGAAAATTTCCGATATTTCGTCAATTGATTCCATTGAATCCTCGATATTCGCTTTTAAAGCAGCTTTTTCCTCTACTGACAGACCTGCGTAAGCTGCAGTGCTGGTAAACACAACACTTCCACCCTCAAATGCCAATCCAAGTCCGGATGATGCCCTGCTTATGCTTGTAACCGCCTTCAAGACGGAACACATGGTTAAATCAAAGTAGACGTTCTCAGGCCTTATCTCAATCTGCCTGAAATCCGTACCCTTAAATACCGCCCACAGGTCCTCCCTGGCTACATCGCTGGTATAATAAATATTATCTATTTCATCCGGTTCAAACCCCTCAAGAAGGCTTGTTTTTTCTGCTGAACCCATGCTTGTTATCATTTTTAACATGACGCCAAGCGCATCCACGTCCCTGTCCCTTGAATACGCCACCGCATGGTAATAGTATGCGTCGGTGACGTTGTCCTGCGGGTCCGATGCCGTGCCCTTGTCAATGGCGTACTGGAACTCCTTTGCAGCTCCGGCATAATCTGCCGCATTTAGAAGTTTCCTTCCCTGCGCTATATGCTCATCAACGGTGCCGGTACTCAGGTCCGGAGTTGCCGGATGAAGGAACCCGAAGATATTGCATCCCGCGACAACCGCCGACAGGAAACATGCAATCATAACCGATATAATAATTTTTCCTTTTTCCATTTTCTCTCCGTACTTCTTTATTCGCCTGCTTCCTCAGCGGGAACTTCCTCAGCCGGAACTTCCTCAGCCGGAACTTCCTCAGCCGGGACTTCCTCAGCCGGAACTTCCTCAGCGGGAACTTCCTCAGCCGGGACTTCTTCAACAGGGGCTTCCTCAGCCGGGACTTCCTCAGCCGGAACTTCCTCAACAGGATAAGCGGACACTATCGTTATCGCCTCGGATGTCACGTCCTGAAACGCAGCTGTTACTTCAATGTTGCCGGCCTCTTTGGTTGACTTGACTTTTATCACGGCAACTCCGGCTTTCATTTTAGCCGGGTTTTTCCCTGATAGTTTTGCAGGTCCCGAAACGCTGAACATGACCTTGCCGTTAGCCGAAATCACCAGGTTTCCGTTTTCATCAATCATGCTTGCCGTGACAAGAGCTACGCTCTTTTTGTCGGAAACCAGCTGATCGGGCTGGGCAGTCAGCGTCAGAATTGCTTCTTCTCCTTCAAGCTCTATACTGATTTTGGACAGCATATCCTTTTCAAGTTCACCCTTGCTGTACGTCTTCATCCAGTGAGATTTCCACAACATTCCCTTGATACCCACGAAATCCTCGTTAAAAACAGTTGCCTTAACTTCTATCCCGTCACCGACAGAGAGTATTCTCAGGCTCACCTGGACCTTTTCAAGGTTTGACCTTTCCTTCCAGCTCTTTATCCCCAGGCTGTAAGTTTTCCGCTTAAACTTCACCCAGTCAGTGGTGATAATCCCATCCCTTTTCTGCGACAGCACCAGAGGAAATTCAAGTTTCCCTAACATGTCTATAGCCGCGTACCATACATTATCATAAGACCCCTTAAAAACCTTCACGTTTTCTATGGGTTTCTTCGACTTCCTTGGAACCGTGCCGCACCCCCACAGGAATACTATTCCAAGAACAAGAGTAATGACTAACCTGAATTTTTTTGACATTTTATCCTCCTTCAACTTTTTTTTCGTCTTTGATATTAAAGCTTAAAGCATTAAAGCATTATTGCCTATTCATGTCAAGAATTTTTGTTGGTTTTAGTGTTATTAAGCTGTCTCTTCCTTGCAAATACCCCTTTCCGATTCCCTGATAAACGACATGAACTGCATAACCTCATCCGAAAGATCCGGCTCCTTCTCTAATTTCTTCAGCGCTTGTGTGGTGTTTAACTTGGAACGGAAGAGTATTTTATAAGCTTTTTTTATCTGCGACTTAACATCATGTGAAAAATTATTCCTTTCCAACCCGACTACATTAAGGCCAAACATCCTTATAGGAGCTCCCGCAGCCATGCAGTACGGTGGAACGTCTTTTGCAACCCTAGAGCCCCCCCCTACGATTGACAGCGTCCCTATCCTGACAAACTGGTGAACAGGACTCAATCCACCCACAATTGCCTTATCATCAACAATAACATGTCCTGCCATGGTAACGGCATTTGCAAGTATCACTTCATCCCCTATAACACAATCATGGGCTATGTGGGCATAGGACATTATAAGGTTCTTCTCACCTATAACCGTCTTTCCTGTTAATTGAGTGCCGCGGTTAATTGTTACGTACTCCCTGATAATGTTGTTGTTACCTATAATAACCTTCGTATGCTCCCCCCCGTACTTCAGGTCCTGCGGCATGTTACCTATTATTGCTCCCGTAAAAACCTGGCAGTTCTCTCCTATCTGGGCATCTCCCTCAACAATCACACGAGCCCCTATCTTTGTGCCCTTGCCGATGCTTACACTTCCCCCGATTATCGTAAACGGCCCTATTTCAACATCTTCTGCAATTATCGCATCCGGATTAATTAACGCGGTTTTATGAATCATTAGTTTCCCTTCCCTTTCCTTTCAATTTCTTTGCCCACCAGCGCCACCATGAATTCCGCTTCCACCATGAGATTATCTTTGACATAAGCCTTGGCTCGGACTTTACCACCCACCAGACGATCTCTTAAAACCTCTATTTCAAAACACAGTTCGTCTCCCGGGTAGACAGCCTTACGGAATTTCACATCCTCGATGGCTATAAAATAAGGCAGCTTACTCTGTACCCCCGCGCGCGCCATAAATAAAACACAGCCCGTTTGAGCCATAGCTTCAATTACCAGAACCCCCGGCATAATCGGAGAGCCGGGAAAGTGCCCTTCAAAAAAATATTCACCGGGGTCAACATACTTATACCCGATCGCTTTTAACTCTTTTTCATTTATAATAACCCTGTCAATAAACAAGAACGGTTTCCTGTGTGGAATCAGTTTCTTGATTTCCTCCTTGCCGAGTTCTCTTCCTTCAAATTTCTCCCTGTCCCCAATAATGTCGGTTTTCAACATTATGAGTTCTTTAAGTATTTTTTTCATCTTTTTTGTCAGGGCTATATTTGAAGCATGCCCGCAGCAAATGGCAATAATATGCGCCTTAATAGGCCTGCCGAGAAGATAAACATCACCCATTAAATCAAGTATTTTATGACGTACAAATTCGTCCGGAAACCTGAGTTTTTCGTCATTATATATTCCATCATTGCAGATTACCACGGCATTTCTGACACTCCCCCCTTTAATAAGCCCCTGTTCCTGTAATTGCTTAACTTCAGTGTCAAAACAATAAGTCCTTGCATCGGCGATTTCGTTTTTCAAAGTATTTTCGTTTATGGAAAATGAGCGGAACTGCGTTTTAAGCACGGGATGATTATAATTAATCGTACAACTGATTTTAAATTCATTGGACGGGATCACCACCAGAGACGCTTTCTCCGAAGAATACCTGATTGGCTTGGTCACAATAAAATATTCCTTCACGGCATCCTGCTCCTGAATCCCCGCCTTTTCTATAATCTCAACGTAAGGCTTGGAACTGCCGTCCCCCACCGGAAGCTCATTCCCGTTTACTTCGACCTTCAGGTTATCAATTCCAAAACCGCACAGGGCAGCCATCAGGTGTTCCGTCGTATGGAGGCTATCCCCGTTCTTTCCAAGGGTCGTTCCCCTGGATACATCAACCACGTTATCTATACTTGCCTCTATTACGGGCTTTCCCGGCAGGTCCGTCCTTATGAATATTATCCCCGTACCCGGCCCGGCCGGTTTGAAAGTAACCAGAGTTTCATTGCCGGTATGCAGTCCAACGCCCGAATATGTTACGGACTTCTTAATCGTTTTTTGTTTTTCCATGGGTTCCCTTTCTATTTTTTATCTTTTAATTCCTTCACATCCTTAAACAGCTGTGTCAGCTTTTCCTGCTGAACTACTATCCGTCTTGACAGTTTATGTTCCCTGGCATGGTAACCGGACACTATTTGATTGGCAGGCACGCTCTTTGAAACGCCCGACTTTGCGCCAACCACTGCATTATCACCGATTTCAATATGTCCCACGAGACCTGCCTGTCCGGCAATTATCACGTTGTTTCCAACCACCGTACTTCCGGATATTCCAACCTGCGCGATAATCAGGCAGTTTTTTCCTATTTTTACATTATGCGCAATCATCACAAGGTTATCTATCTTCGTTCCCGCGCCAATAACGGTTTTACCTATGGCCGCCCTGTCAATCGTTACATTTGCGCCGATTTCAACATCATCTTCAACCACCACAGTTCCCACCTGAGGCACCTTGAAATGCCTGCCGTCAACGGTTGCGTACCCGTAACCATCGGAACCTATAACAGTGCCGCTTTGTACGATAACATTGTTCCCGAGCTTTACCCCGTGCATTATCGTAACGTTCGGACAAATCAGAACATTGCTGCCAATCTCCGCGCCCGGGCCAATACAAACATTCGGATGTACCTGGGAATCATCTCCTATTGACACCCCGTCCCCGATAACCGCATAATCGCCAACCGCAGCGTTTTTCCCCAGCCTGACTTTCTTGCCGATGACACTGTTTTTACTTATTCCCTTTATTATTTCCCGCATAGGCGGCATCAGTTTCTTTAGAATCCCCGCCAGCGCTACATAAACGTTCTTCACAAACACTAACGGAACTGTAACTCCGGGATATGACTTCCCTTCCTGAACAATAACAGCCGAGGCCTTTGTTACCGGTAATAATGAAACATATTTAGGGTTAGCCAGAAACGTCACCTGCCCCCTCATGGCCTCATCAAGCTGCGCTACTGAAGTAATTTCCGGGTCGCTTTCTCCCTGTATTTTTCCGTTTACCAGCCGGGCAATTTCTTTTAACTTCATTTTAACCCTCTCACGAATTACTCATTCAGTTTCTGAATAATTTTTTCAGTTAAATCAATGCTCTCCTCTTCGCTGAACAGAACATCTTCCTTGTTAAGAACGATACAGTACCCTTCCTCTTCGGCGACATCTCTTATCACATCGTAAATATGCCCCATGATTCTTTCCTTCATTATACCTTCCGTATCAAGAAGGCTTTCCCTGACATTCTGAATCACATCCTCAATTTCCTTCTTTTTGACGGCAAGCATTTCAGTTTCGGATAATTTCACAGAGTCCGTGGACACGGCAACTTCTATTGCGCCTGTAGAGCCGACAACATCCATATTTTGCGTCTTTAAACTACCCGTACCATATTTCAATTCATACCCATCAGGTGTCATTATTTCTTCATCATGGATCAGCCCCTTTAAAGTTGTTATTCCCCCGGCAATCTTCTCTTCCAGTTCTCTTATGGCTACTTCCATCATGATTATCTTTTCCCTCTTCATACGAACTTCCTCGCTCACTTTTTTCTTTGCGTCTTTTGTTCCTTTATACTCATTAAACACTCTCTCAATATCCACAAATGCAATTCTGGTGGACGATAATACAGCCGATTTTACCGGAGAAACCGGGAAGGGGAAAAATAAACTTAAAGTAATTATCATAAAAACTATTTTTTTAATCATAATTTGCCTCCAGTTTAAATAGGGACAGACACCTATTTATCTGTGTTCATTATCTTATTCTATTTACTTATTTCTTATTTTCAATTAAATAGGTGTCTGTCCCTATTTAAATTAAAATGTCGGCCCTATGGTCAGATAGAACTTCAACTCCCTGGGCGCATGGCCCTTATAATCCGTGGTGTTCAGGCCAATTCCCCAGTCAAGCCTTATCGGGAACATCGGAATCGGCGTAAAACGGACACCAAACCCGATACCCGCCTTTAGATTAGTCCTTCCATCTCCCAGTGTAAAATGGATATCATCAACAGTGTTCCATGTGCCGCCGATATCAAGGAACAACACTCCCTGCACTATGGTATTCCTTCCCTGCTTGGCGAGGGGCACTTTGAGCTCAATGTTGCTGACGAACATCAACTTGCCGCCGTCAATCGCCCCAATCTCAGGCACCCTGAAACCGTATTCATACCCCCTTACCGTTTCCCCGCCGCCGACAAAATATCTCTCATAAATCGGAACCTCTTCCATATTGCTTCTTAATCCGCCAAACCTCGCCTGGGCTCCCAACACAAATTTCCAAAACAGGGGAATAAACACGTTTCCGGTAATACCTACTTTTTCATACTCATTATCACCCCCGAGAATGCCTCCCGTTTTCTTAAGGGAAAAACTTAACCTCGAACCCCTTGTGGCATCGAAGATGTTGTCCCTGGTATCCCTTGTCAAATACGCTGACAGCGTGCTGTTGATCTTAGCTTCATCACTTATCAGGGTTTCATCCTTCGCGTCCGGGATTGTAACTCCTTCAAAAGTATAAGCAAACAATAAATTTGTATCTTCGTCCAGGTGAGGACCTATCTTTCCGGTTACTCCCGTTCTGTTTTCCGACCAGGCGTCACGGTACCTGTATGTGCTGAAGATATCAAAACCCGCAAGTATGTGTCTTCCCATAAGCCATGGCTCAGTGAAACTGAACTGAAAGTTTCTTGTCCTGCCGCCAAGCCCTGTCGGTGTCCCCGAAGTTTCCCCCACTCCAAAGTCCGCCATGAGATTTATCCTCTGCCCCCTGCCGAACAGGTTATTCCATTGCAACTGGACTGTCCCCATTAACCCGTACTCATAGCTGTACCCTAAGCC
>JAUXDE010000002.1 GCA_030618495.1 Clostridia bacterium | reverse complement strand
CATACACGTGTGGAGTATGACACCAATGAGAATGAAAATAGAGATTCTGATAAGAAACCTTCAAAATAAGATTCGGTTTAATAGGAGTCATATTAGAAAGGTTGTGGAAAAAAGCATTCATTATGCGGGTGTCCGGTTTTCTCCGGTTGAAATCAGTTTAACGGTTGTTAATAACAGCCGCATAAGGCTTATAAACAGGAAATACAGAAAGGTTAACAGGGCTACGGATGTAATTGCTTTCCCTTCGGTTTCCGGGTTTTCGGGAAAATCCGCCGGCTTCGATTTTCACGGCAACAGGGTGTATGGCGGGGACATTTTTATTTCGATTGAAAGGGCGCGAAGCCAGGCCGTAAAGTTCAATCATTCACTGAAGAAAGAATTGACGCTTCTATGCGCGCACGGGGTTTTGCACCTGTTTGGTTATGACCACGAAAGAAAAAAAGACGCTGTAAAAATGAGAAAGAAAGAAGAGGAAATACTGAATTGCCTGAACCTTTAAAAAATAAACCTGAAGAGAATGAACCTGGAGTAGGGCAGGAAAATAATCTTATTAACAGTTTTGACTGCGCGCTCAAGGGGGTTGTTTATACATTGAAGACACAGAGAAGCATGAGGATACATTTCCTTATTGCCCTGATTGTTTTGATTATCGGTTTATTTCTGGATTTGGAGAGAATGGACGTTATAGTGTTGATATTTACAATCCTTCTCGTATTCATAACGGAAATACTTAATACGGTCGTTGAAAACATATCAAATCTCCTCAGTCAGAAATATAGCCCGGCCATAAGAAATATAAAAGACATGGCTGCGGGAATGGTTTTTCTGGCTTCGTTAAACGCAGTTGTGGTAGGTTACCTGATTTTTTTCAGGAAAAAGTTTTTTGGTTATGATATGACAATTCCACTGCTCATAAAGGTAAGAAATGCGCCTGAATACGTAATTATCATTTCCCTTGTAATAATGTTTATTTTGATTATTACCGTGAAATCATATATCGGCAAGGGGACGCCCCTACACGGCGGAATGCCGAGTTTCCACAGCGCTTTTGCTTTTTCGGTTGCAACCATGACCGCTTTCATTACGCAGAATGTTGTTTTAATAGGAATGACGCTAATCATGGCGGTGTTGATTGCCGAAAGCAGGCACAGGGAAGGTATTCATACTATACTGGAAATAATTACCGGGTCTGTTTTTGGAATACTGATTACCGCGTTGATGTTCCAGGTCTTCAGTTGACAGGGGGCATAGATAACCTGTCCCCGGAGATATATGCGCTTTCATAAAGTATCAGCCATTGTTTTAAGGCACTATGATTTTGGAGAAGCAGATAAGGTGGTTGTTCTGTATTCCAGAAATCAGGGCAAACTGCGGGCTGTCGCGAGAGGCGCGCGCAGAATGAAGAGCAAGTACGGTTCTTCAATGGAACCTTTCTCCTATAATGAAATGATGCTTTACAAGAAAGAGGGCGCGGAATTATATAAAATAACAGGTTGCAGTACAGTCAATTCATACAGTTATTTGAGGAAAGACCTGGATTCGTTTATAACGGCAAGTTATATTGTGGAATTGATTGATAAGATAACTGAGGATAATGAGCCTCACCCGGAGATGTTTTTTATGTTGAACGAAGTTTTTTCGCAAATGCCGGACTGTGACAGGGATGTGATTAAATGGGCTTTTGTTGTGAAGTTACTGTCCGCCTCAGGTTACAAGCTTTGTCTTGATAAATGCGCATGTTGTGGAATAACCGCCAGGCGCGCAAGGGATATTGTGAAATTCAGTTCGTTTCAGGGCGGAGTTATCTGTCCCAGGTGCGAATCAAGAGATTTAAATTCGGTCAGCGTGCCATGGCGTTATATTGATTACCTCGAGGATTTTGAGAGTAAAGCTTTTACGGAAATAGACACTGCCGGGATTAGCCAGTCACACAGAAAAGGGTTAGAGAGCATAATAGGTTCATATCTTTCGAGCCATCTTTCGGGTGAATTGAAGACAGAAAAATTTATTAAACAGTGGGAAGTACTGATTTCATGACTTTTCAGAAAATAATAATGAAGTTGCAGGATTTCTGGGCAGTGGAAGGATGCATAATATTGCAGCCTTACGATGTTGAGAAAGGCGCGGGTACTTTTAATCCCGCTACCTTTTTGCGGTGTCTCGGAAAAAAACCATGGGCTGCCGCCTATGTAGAACCGTCGCGAAGGCCTTCGGACGGCAGGTATGGGAAAAACCCGAATAGGCTCAGGAAACATTACCAGTTCCAGGTTGTTATCAAGCCTTCGCCGGCAGACATACAAAAAATCTATATAGCGAGCCTTGAGAAGTTAGGGATTAATCCGAAGCAGCATGATATCCGCTTTGTGGAAGACAACTGGGAATCACCCACGCTGGGGGCATGGGGGCTGGGATGGGAAGTCTGGTTGGATGGACTGGAAATAACTCAGTTTACATATTTTCAGCAGATGGGTGGAATTGAATTAAACCCTGTTACCGTGGAATTAACCTACGGGCTGGAACGGATTGCGATGTACATTCAGAAAAAGGAAAATGTTTTCGACATAGATTATTCAGAGAATGTGAAATACGGGGAAATCCATCTTAATGAAGAGAAGGAATTCTCTCAATATGCTTTTGATGAGGCGACCGTTGAAACGCAATTCAAGCTTTTTGATATTTATGAAAAAGAGGCGGAAAAACTGCTGGGCGGGAAATTGCTCCTGCCTGCCCATGATTATGTTATGAAATGTTCCCATGCATTTAACCTGCTTGAAGCCAGGGGGGCAATCAGCGTGAAGGAGAGGACGAATTTTATTGCAAGGGTGAGAACCCTGGCGCAGAAGGTTGCTGAACTGTATATGGAAATTAAACCATGAAAAATTTTCTACTTGAAATCGGAGCGGAAGAACTTCCTGCCGCATATATTGATTCTGCAAGAAAGCAACTCGGGGTTGCAGCGGGAAAACTATTTAGTGAAAAAAGGATTAGTTTCAAGGAAATACACGTATTTGCCAGTTTCAGAAGGATTGTCCTGGTTGTGGATGAGCTTGCGGGACACCAGGATGATATAAAAACGATTGTTTCGGGCCCTTCAAGGAAAGCGGCTTTCGATGAAAAAGGCAGTCCTACGCCTGCCGCTGCGGGCTTTGCGAAGAGTCAGGGCGTGGAGGTTGACAGTCTTGTTATAAGGAAAAAAGGGGATGATGAAAGGGTTTTTGCCGAAAAGACGAAAAAAGGCCTTGAAACGAGAAAAATATTACCGGAACTGATAACCACGCTCATTTCGAACATATCTTTTCCCAGGGTAATGAGGTGGCCCCAATCGGATTTTCAGTTTGCCAGGCCCGTGAGATGGATTACCGTACTCTACAAAAATAAAACCGTGAAATTCTCTCTTGGAAAGCTTAGCTCGGAAAGAAACACGCGCGGGCATAGATTCTTGGTTTCAAAACCGATAAATATAAAAGACATTGAAAAATACGAGAAAGTCCTGAAGCATAATCATGTAATTGTTAACCAGGATGAAAGAAGGAAGATTATTTATAATGCGGTAAGCCATGTATTAAAGAAAACGGGTGGTTTCCTGCTGGAGGATGAAGGCCTGCTGGATGAAGTTAATTATCTCCTTGAATTCCCAACTCCCATACTGGGACAGTTTGACAGGAAATACCTTAAATTGCCCCAGGACGTTCTTGTTACATGTATGAAACATCATCAAAAGTATTTCTCGGTAGTTGATGTGGATGGGAAACTGCTTCCGTATTTTGTAGGTGTGAGGGACGGTATTTCCGAGTACATGAAAAATGTGAAGGAAGGATATGAAAGGGTGTTTACCGCAAGGCTCGAGGATGCCGAGTTCTTCTTCAGGCAGGATACCGCCGGGAAACTGGAGAATTATGTTGACCAACTGAAGAACGTTTTATTCCAGGAAAAAACAGGAACCGTTTTTGATAAGGTTTTAAGGCTTCGCGAACTGGTAAAATTCGTGATTGAGAAACTGAATTCGAAAAAATTAAACAGCCAAGCCGTCCTCAGGGCTGCGTATTTATGCAAGGCGGATTTGATGACGCAGATGGTCAGGGAATTTCCCGAGCTTCAGGGGAAAGTAGGAAGGGAATATGCCGTGATATCCGGGGAAGACGAGGTTACCGCAAAGGCAATAGGCGAACATTATATGCCACTGACGGCTGACGGCAATCTTCCTGAATCCATTGAAGGCGCAGTGGTGGGCATTGCGGATAAGGTTGATACGATTGCCGGTGATTTTTATGCCGGCAGGATTCCCACGGGGTCAGGCGATCCCTATGGCTTGCGCAGGCAGGCGCACGGCATTATAAGAATAATACTTGAAAAATCACTGGATTTATCCCTGGACGAACTTGTTCATGAATCGCTGAAACTGTTGAAGTGTCCTGATGAGGATAACATTAAAAAACAAATCATGAAGTTCTTCAGGCAGCGTATCGAGAATATCTTCGAGTCACGAGGAATGGCTTATGATGAAATCAAGGCTGTTCTTGACACGGGGTTTTCTTTTCCGGTTGATGCTCAATCCAGGGTAAATGCCGTTCATAAACTGCACCCCTTGCCTGATTTTGAACCAATCTCCGGCGCATTCAAGAGGGCGAAAAATATACTCAAACAGGCAGAAGAAAAACTTGGACTGGATGTAATTGGCTTGAAATTCATTCCGGATAACCTGAAGGAACCCGAGGAAAAGGATTTGTTTGAAAAATATTATAAAACCAAAAATGATGTTAAAAAGATGTTGGAAGACAGGAAGTATGAAGAAGTTTTAAGCAGGCTTGTAAGCCTGCGCGAGCCGGTGGACAGGTTTTTTGATAAGGTAATGGTCATGGATAAGGACCAAAAACTGAGGGATAACAGGCTTGCCTTATTGAGGAACATAGTTAAACTGTTCATGGAAATTGCTGATTTTTCATCAATCGTAGTAAAAGATTAAATAGGTGTCTGTCCCTATTAAAAAAAAGGAGAGGAGAAAAGAATGGCAAAGAAGTATGTGTATTTCTTCGGCGAGAAGAAAGCGGAGGGTAAGGCAAAAATGAAGAATTTGCTCGGGGGCAAAGGAGCAAACCTTGCGGAAATGACGAATTTGGGGGTCCGTGTACCTGCCGGTTTTACTATTTCAACGGATGTGTGTACGGAATTCTATAAAAATAACAGGCGTTATCCACCAGGATTGAAGGATGAAGTGGGAAAAAACCTCAGGAAGGTTGAAAAGGCGATGGGCGCAGGGTTTGGCGACAGCAATAATCCCCTGCTTGTATCGGTACGCTCGGGCGCGAGGGTTTCAATGCCGGGAATGATGGATACTGTCTTAAACCTGGGGTTAAACGATACAACGGTGAAGGGACTGATAAAACAGTCCGGCAGCGAGAGGTTTGCCTATGACTGCTACCGCAGGTTTGTCCAGATGTACGGTGATGTAGTCCTCGGCATGAAACCCGAGGGCAACGAGGAAGATCCATTTGAAGTTCTGCTTGATAGGAAGAAAAAGGCAAGGAAGGTGAAGGATGACAACAAGCTGAGCGCAGAGGATTTAAAGGACCTTGTCAGGCAGTTTAAAACGATGATCAAGAAGAAGTTGAATATAACCTTTCCCGAAGACCCCATGAAGCAGTTATGGGGCGGGATAGGCGCCGTGTTCGGTTCATGGAATATTGCAAGGGCCATCGAGTACAGGAGGTTGAATAAGATTCCGGGCGACTGGGGTACGGCGGTGAACGTCCAGACAATGGTTTACGGCAACATGGGCGATGACTGCGCCACGGGAGTGGCTTTTACGAGAGACCCCTCCACGGGAGAAAAAAGGTTTTTTGGCGAGTACCTGATAAATGCCCAGGGGGAGGATGTGGTTGCGGGTATCAGGACGCCTCAGCCCGTGAACAAGGCAGGGAAGCAGGACAAGAAGTCAAAGTCGCTGGAAGAGGTGATGCCGGTAATGTACAGCGAGCTGGAAACCGTTTATAAAAAGCTGGAGAAACATTATAAAGATATGCAGGATATTGAGTTTACCATTCAGAAGGGAAAACTCTACCTTCTGCAGACAAGGACCGGGAAGAGGACTGCGGCAGCCGCGGTGAATATTGCCGTGGATATGGTGCAGGAGAAACTGATTGACAGGAAAACCGCTGTTTCCCGCGTTATGCCGGAACAGCTTGACCAGCTGCTGCACCCAACTATTGACCCGAAGGCAAAGTTGAACGTGATTGCCGAGGGGCTGCCCGCTTCGCCGGGAGCCGTATCGGGCAGGGTGGTTTTCTCCGCCGAGGATGCCGTGAAGCAGGCCGAGGGAGGGGAAAAAGTCATTCTTGTAAGAATTGAAACGTCTCCGGAGGATATCGCGGGGATGGATGCCGCGCAGGGCATACTTACGGGCCGGGGCGGGATGACATCCCATGCGGCGGTGGTTGCCAGGGGTATGGGAAAGTGCTGTGTGGCTGGCTGCGGCGCGCTTGAGATCAATTACGGAAAATCGTTATTCAAGGCAGGCAGCGTGGTTATCAAGCAGGGAGACTGGATTTCCCTGGACGGTTCAAAGGGCAGGGTGATGCTTGACAAGATCCCGACAATTGAACCCCAGCTTTCGGGCAACTTCGCAAAAGTCATGTCCTGGGCTGACGGGATAAGCAAAATTCACGTAAGGACCAATGCGGATACGCCAAAGGATTCAAAAGTAGCAAGGGATTTCGGCGCAAGGGGCATAGGCCTTTGCAGGACGGAACACATGTTCTTTGGCGGTGACAGGATTAAGGCTGTCAGGGAAATGATTTTATCAGAGGATGAAAAAGGCAGAAGGAAGGCGTTGGCTAAATTACTTGTCATGCAGAAGTCTGATTTTACAGGGATATTCAAGGCAATGAACGGTTTCCCGGTTATCATAAGGCTTCTGGATCCGCCTCTTCATGAGTTCCTTCCTCATGAAGACAAGGATATCAAAGAACTTGCAGGAGCAATGGGGGTGAGTTTTAGTAAATTAAAATTGAAGAAAGACAGCCTTCATGAATTCAACCCCATGCTGGGGCACAGGGGATGCAGGCTTGGTGTTTCTTACCCGGAAATTACTGAAATGCAGGCAAGGGCGATTTTTGAGGCGGCCTGCGAGTTAACTAAAAAGAAGGTTAAGGTTATTCCCGAGGTAATGGTGCCGTTGGTTGGGCATGAAAATGAATTCATTAACCAGAAGGCTGTGATTGAAAGAGTTGCAAAGGAAGTTATTAAGAAGAAAAAGGTTAAGTTAAATTATATGATAGGAACCATGATAGAGATTCCCAGGGCATGTATTGTTGCAGATAAAATAGCCAGGGAGGCTGATTTCTTCTCGTTCGGCACCAACGATTTAACCCAGATGACTTTTGGGTTCAGTCGTGACGATGCCGGTAAGTTCCTCAAGGATTATACTGATAATAAAATACTCGGCAATGATCCATTCGCAACTGTTGATAAGGAGGGGGTCGGCGAATTGATGAAAATGGCGATATTGAAGGGCAGGAAGACGAATAAGAATCTTGAAATAGGTATTTGCGGTGAACACGGGGGAGATCCTGATACCGTGAAATTCTGTCATAACATAGGCATGAACTATGTTTCATGCTCGCCGTACAGGGTGCCCATAGCAAGGCTTGCAGCCGCGCACGCGGTATTGGAAGAGAAGTAATTACTCGAATCTTGTTTTCTTCCTGAAGCCCAGGAAGATTATGAACAGGTAGATAACTTTTTCCAGGTTTCTATACCGGATAAATGCGCGTATGAGCCTTGGGATGAGGCGCTTGTAGGAGTAAAAGTCGCGGTATATGCTTTTGAGTTTCTTGTTCATTTCTTCGTTTTTCATGTTCTTCAAGTGAAATACGCTGCCCGGAGGCTCGTAGGTGTATTTTTGCCATTCCCTGCTAAATATCCTGCCCTCAGCGGATAATCTCCTGTACAACGGGGTTCCGGGATACGGTATTATCCCGTTGAACTCCGGGATGTCGATATCGGCGTCAAGGCAGAACTGGAGCGTTTTATCAAGGGTAGAAAGAGTGTCGTTGTCAAAGCCGAATATGAAGGCTCCCACGATGGCAATCTGGTGATCGTGGAGCGCTTTGACCGTTTTCATGTAAGCTTCCCTCATGTCCTTGTGCCTTGAAATCTTCTTCGTGTAGGTCTGTGCCTGGATGGATTCAAAGCCTATGAGAAGGCCGACACAGCCGCTTTCCTGCATCAGTTTAAGTATCTCCGGTTTGTTGCCTATCGTCCAGGACGCTTCACCTATCCATCGCAGTTTCAGCGGCTTGAGGGCGGTGAGCAGTTTCCTTGCGTAGGGTGGGTTCATGATGAGATTATCATCGGTGAAGAGCAGTACTCTCTGTTTGCCCATCATTTTTATCTCTTCTATAACCTTTTCCACCGGACGAAATCTTGCTTTCTTTCCGAACATTTCCGCTATAGAGCAGAACTCGCACCCGAACGAACAGCCCCTTGATGCCTGGATTACGTTGATTGTGACGTAATGTTTCTTATTCAGGAGGTCAAGCCTTGCCCTGGGTATGTTTGCCAGGTCAATGAAACCGTCGGCTTTATAACGTTTCTTAAGTGTTCCGTTCTTGAAATCATTCAGCAGTACGGGCCATACGGTTTCCGCCTCCCCGACCACGATGGTATCGGCATGTTCGGCCGCTTCTTCGGGCAGCGCGGTGACATGCACTCCGCCCATAATCACCGTAATGCCTTTTTTCCTGAACGTAGCCGCGATTTCATAAGCCCTGGGAGCTGCCGGGGTGAGGAAGGATATTCCCACAAGGTCGAATTTTTCCTCAAAGTCTATTTCTTCGAATTCCTCGTTTATTATACGGACATTATCTTCAGGTGGCACCAACGCTGCAAGTAGTGTAAGAGCCAGGGACGGGTAAGTGGAAATCCTTGGTTTTAACTTACTTGACCAGTTTCCAGCCTTTGCAAAAGATGCATTAATGAGTAAATAGTTCATATTTTGTTCCTTTGGGACATTTTTATTATATTTACGATAATAGCATATAATTACATGTATTACAACTTATATTAAGTGTTATTAATGAGGATGGACATTGAAGACTAAGCTGATTATGATGGATAATGCATTTATTCCTCGGTGTCCGGCGCCTGAATCCGGAATATGTAGAAGTCCTCAAGCGGTTTTTTTGAAATGCCGAAGGGCAGGATACCCCAGAAACTTGAATAGAAACCGGCCCTGCCCGCGGGGTTCATTATTCTTACGGGGAACCGTGATTCATACGATTTGTGTTCGATGATTCTTAATTTGCGGAGCAGTTTGTCGTTTGGTTTCTGCGGGTCGGGCAGGGTTGCGGTTATGAAATAGCTTCCTTCTTCAATGTCCTCCCTGTGTGTTTCAAACGCCTTCATCCCCGCCTTCTCAAGATAATACTGAAGGCCAAAATGACCCGTGAAGTAGCCTTTGTTATACCCTTCTTGCCGTACGTATCCCGCAAATTCCCTGTAAGCCGCCGCCCAGATATAATCAGCGTAACAAAGAAGGTGGCCGGAAACCAGGGTTACGATAACCGTAAGGATGATTAGATGGTTTGTCAAAGGTTTCTTGATGGATTTAATTATTCTCAAGAACAGGATTACAGCAGGGGGTATGCATAATATCAGGTACCTTGCAGCCACCCAGGGTTCCGTTATGAAGTTAACCAGTAATACCATCGAAAGCCACACGAATAAAAATATCGTGTCAGGCTCTTTTTTAAAGGAGGAGGATATCCGGTAAAGAAATATCAGGGCGGATGAAGAAAGCAAGGTAAATAACAGTATGAAATGCATTTTGTGAAATAGAGCGATTAATGAAAACAGGAATAAGCACAAAACGATGATTACGGCAGGTGGTTTGTGTTTTTTATCAAGACAAAAAAAGATTGAAAACGGGAATACCAAACTCCCGGAAAAGAATACGGGTAAACTCAATGCTTTATGTATTGATATTTCCTTGCCGATATGACTGCCTGCCAGCAGAAAATGGATATCGCCGTAAATTATAAGATTGTGAATGCACCAGGCAAGGAATATCGTGAGTCCCGGAAGAAACCATGCCCGGTACCTCCTGGCATTTCCGTTAAGGAAAAGCCACAGGTAAAGAAGGGGAAAGAGCAGCAGCCCGGTGTACTTGACAAGGGAGCAGATACCCATGGAAACCGATGCCAGCAACAGAAGTGTCTTGTTATCATTATCAACACCGCTTATGAACAGGGCGGTTGATAACAGCCAGAAGGCGAGCAGCGGGACGTCAAGCATGAGTGTAGTGGACATTACCAGGAACACCGGCGTTGATACCATAAGAAGCGATGAAATCAACGGGGGCGCCCCGAACCTTTTTGAAATAAAGTACATTGATGTTCCCGCGATTACGGGGAATACAAGGAACATCGAGTGCATGATGATTTCATTTATTCCAAGTATAACAGCTATTAAAGCCATGTAAACAGGAATCAAAGGAGGGAAGGTCGCTTCCATGTGTGACCAGACGTTTCTCAGTTCACCGCTCCAGTTTATTGAAAAACTGTAGGGCCTTACCGGGTCATGAATTATCTGTTCTGCCATTTCAAGGTAAAACGGGTCATCTATATGAAAGGGTTTGTTAATATACGGGAGTAACTGCGCTATAATGAAAAATGCTATAATGACAATAAATTTTAAATCTTTCCTGGTAACCATAGCTGTATTATAACAAAATTAACCGTTAAATTTCCACTACAAGTTTAGATTTAACCGGGTTTTGTCTTATTTTAAGGAAAATAATAATCTTATTTTAGTTAATAAAAGAATATATAGTGCTTATTTTTTAATGAAATAACACGTGTGATTAAAGTCACAACAAAAATTATTGACAATATATAGATGATAGGGTATACTTGTTTCAGAAGCAGGAAGTATTACGTATATATCAGGGAGGCAAGTTATGAAAGATATGAAATTTAAGGGCATATTATTTTATTTTCTTCTTACCGTTGTCTTATTTTTTTGTGCGGGCAGGGTAAGCGCCAATGATTATATAGTCATTCAGTCAAGCCCTACGGGCATACTGGCTGACGGCATGAGTACTTCATTAATTACAGCAACCATCTATGATGCGGGTGGCCAGGTTGATATAACTGCTACAAAGGATGTTTACTTCAGTCTCGGTACTTCAGGCCCGGGCGGCGGGCCGCATGTTTATAACTTCAATGACGCCCTCATGCACATGGCGTATTCTGATAACCAACTGGACTCTATCCCCCCGACGTTTGTCGATATGGTGACCTTTGAAGTTCCGCCTGTTGAGGTTGATAAGGTAAAAATGGACGATGCCATGATGCTGGATATTTATAAAATGTCAGGATATTACTCCGCCTTCCAGGCGAGTTTTGTGATTGAGGAGAATGTATCCAATATAGTCAGCATACAGGCGAAGTTCGCGGGCAAGTGTCCCGAGGGTAACTGCAGGTTGATAATTTATGCATATAATAAGTCAGGCGCATGGGACGAAATAACACCCGATAACATGCTTCTCGGTTACGAGGAGCAGTCATTCACCAAGGATGCTGTGAACCTTGCTAACTTTGCCGATTATATCTGGTACCATGACGGTGATGAAAGGATGGAATTACTGTACGTGATGGAGAACCCGGGTTACGGGCTGAAGGTGAACTACGTTGAACTGTCGGTCTCCGAAAGCGGCGGGGAAGGTGGTGAGTTCGGGAACGTCTACGATTTCATGGATACGGGCCACTGGGCGTATTACACGATGTCATTATCGAACATACCGCCCATAGCTCAAGGTGAAATCAATAATAATGTACCGACCGGCGATATAATGGAAGTTGACGGCTACCAGTGGGATACAGGCTGGACTCCGGCCATGTATTCCGCGTTCAGGGCGCAGTATAACAACATTGCGGAAAACGTTCCCGATATAATGAAGATAAGAATATTCATAAGGGCCGCCACCGATAACGTGAGTGATTTAAAGGTAAACGTATATGCATGGAACGGGGGTACTTATGATGTTATAGGCAGTCCGATATATATTAACTATGAATTCGGTGATTATGAAGTTGAACTTAACACAAATATCTCAAATTATTTAACCGGAGGAACCATTGACGTAGTGTTTGAAGCGGACGAGCAAGGCCGTCCCATAAAGATTGACTATACAGGCATAGAAGTGCTCACCGAGAGCGGCATGATATTTGATTTCAAGTACGGGAATAATGAAGCGTTTCACTCGCCAGGTATTAATATCAATCCTCCGCTGCCTCCTCCGAATGAGATTAATGTCATGCTTTCTAACCCCGCCGGAACCATGCTGATTGAACAGATTAATGACAGTCAGGATTTTGAAGTCTTCGCCGGAGTGGGCGACTATGCGTTCTTCATGACAGATTTTGATCTTGATTATGAACCGATAGATCTTAATAGCGTGGACAGCGTGAAAATTTCCATAACGGCATGGGTGGCTATATCGTCGGCGCCTTTCACAGTCAGCGTATGGAAAGAGTCCCTTGGTAACTGGGAAACCGTTAGCAACAATATGTTTGACATGTCACCGACAACCTATAATTTTGAATTCTTTCCGGGGACTCTCGGGGATTACCTTGTTCCCGGGGAGATATTGAAGGTGCTGTTCAGTATCGATAACCCTTCTGTTAGTATGAATGTTGATTACGTGAACGTGGAACTGATTATGGGGGAACAGGGGCTTGTTCTATTCAACGAGTGCGCGGAGTTTATTAATCTAACAAATCCTGTGGCCACTGTTGCCGGTATAGCTACCATAGAACTGCTTTCAAAGAACACAACGGGATACGCGATGGTTATCGCAGAAACGGACGGGCTTACAACGAGCAATTCGGCCGAGGCTGGCGTGAATATTTACGCGGGCGGCGCGGGAGGCTACGGAAAGATAAACGGTACCATTTATTACAGCGGTACGCAATTCAGCGGAGATATTTACGTTGGAGCCTTCCTGAACCTGGATGCCAACGGCAACCCCGCGGGAGATCCCGAATCGTCTACGATGATACATGCCGTGGGAGGATACACGATAGACAACGTTTGGCTTGGACCTACCGAAACCGGGGAAAACTACTATGTTGTTACCTATATGGATACCAACAACAACTATATTCTTGATGACGGCGAGCCTATGGGCAGGTTCTTTGAGAACAGCGATGATTACACCTCCATATACGTTCAGGGGGAGATGTACGGCATTGACGTGACACTTGATGACCCAACGGGTAACAGGTCAATATCCGGCACTGTTTATTACAACAAAACTCCTTCATCTGCAACGCCGACGTACGATGTAAAAATCGGGGTATTCTCCGACCCGTCTTTTGCGGAGGCATATGTGGAAGGCGGCACTGACAGCACATTGTATGTGTCAACAGGTATGTACTCAGGCACTTACATGATAAACGGGTTGGTGGACGGTATCTATTACCTCGGCGCTTTCATTGACAATAACAGCAACGATGAAAGAGACCCGTGGGAACCCTACGGCGTCTATAAGTGCGGCGCCGGAGGAGACGGGATGGAAGGCGCGTGTGAAATTAACCTGTCCGGGAACAACATGGATTACGTGTACTTCGGCGTCTCTGACCCCGTGGTGACTGACCCAAGTACGTTAAGAGGCAAGGTGGAGGACTCTGCCTCTCCGGGTATCCCTATGGGCGGGGTTACGGTGGAACTCTGGGATTCGAATAACAGCTGGGATACGGCTGACCATACTTTCAGTACTTCAACGGTTTCATCCGGTACCGACCTGGGGCCCGGTTACAACTTCGAGATTCACGGGATTTACCCCCAGTCAGAGTCCTATCCCTACTTTGTCAAGGTGAAGAAGGACGGCTATATTGTGAACATGCCCAATTACAATATATATTTCTCAACAGCCGTTCAGTATGTTATAGATGATTTTCTTATGAGCCAAACTTCGGGCACACTGACGCTGGGGACCGATGTTACGGTTTACAACGGAATCGACACCTCATCCACGACGGTTACAATAACGCCCGACGGTGATAACATTAAGGACTTTGCCAATATTAGTTTCACGATGAATGATATACCCACTTCAGCGGACTTTTCGGGAGCCATTGTAAGGGTTGTCATTGATACCAACAGGGACAGTGCTTTTGAGGTGTTTAACTGGGATGATGTTACCTGGGACAATATGGGCAATCCGTGGTACGGGACGCCCGTCCAGAAACTTACCTACGAGGAACTGGATGCAATAGTGGCTCAGAAGGACTGGTTTACAGACTGGTGGATAGGATACGAACCGACCGGCACGAAGTATATTGATATTATGTGGGAGGGGAGGGATAATTCCTGGAATGTGCTTCCTTCGGGTGACTATGATGTTAAGATCCAAATATGTCATTCATCGTACTGGGATAACGCTTACCTGGGAGAATCCAACACTGATTTAACCGTAACAATAGACAGCAATATCCCGGGACTCTACGGATGGATATACCAGATGGTTGGCAGTACCACCTCGCCTGTCGGAACCGCCAGGGTTGAGGCGGGGACGCACGATTATTTTGGGGAGGCGTACACGGATTCCAGCGGAAAATATTTTATAAGCGGCGTTCCCAAGGACAGGAATTATTATATTCACGTGGAAAAAGACGGGTACGAGCCTCATGATGAACCGGGAGTGTTTTACGGCGCGGCCGAAACCACGAAACAGGTTCCTGATATTATCCTTAACAAGGGTGGGGAACTCACGGGAACCATTACCCTGCCGGCGCCGTTTACAGCTTATACTGACCAGTGGGGTAATTCTGTCAACGAGTTGTGGGGGCACGTCAACGCCTGGGATGAGACAACGGGAAATTATGGGTTTACGAACTTCCAGATAGTGAGCGGCCAGAGTTTAAAAACGTATAAAATATCTCTGCCGCCCGGATTCTACAGGGTTGAGGTCGAATTGTTCGGATACTCGCTCCAGGTTGCGCAGAACGTGGAGATTACTTCCTACGGCGCAACAAAGGACTTTACCATTGGAGGAACTGATAGGAACGTTATTGTAAGCGGCACCGTGCAGATACCCGTAGAGGATGTGGGCAACAACGTGTACGTTAATATTAATTTAAAGAACGATGCCGACATGAAGTATGCGTATAGCGGCACAGAGATATATGCTTCAACTAACACGGCATCCTTTATGATACACGATGTCCCTCCGGGCACCACCTATGAGCTTAACCTGCACGCCGACGGTTACGCGGAACAGAATTATGACGTTGATATCGGGACGACTGACGTGACGCTCGGGACCTATGCATTCTCGGAAGGTGGCACTATTTCAGGAGGGATAAACGGAGGAACGCCGGGAAGTTCATTATGGATAAATGCATGGTCACCCGGGGAAAATCATGGTGCGGGAACCAGCATAACTTTACCTGTAAGTACCTGGACAATAAGCGGATTAATTAATGGAGCCCAATACTACATTGATACATGGCTTGAGGGTTTTGAAATGGCCGTCAGGCCTTACATAGTAACCGCTCCAACTAATACTGCGGTTATAGACTTGCAGGCCTTTGGCGGTTCTGTTTACGGTATTATTACGGGTGAGGAATGTGTTCCTTCCAAAGTTAGGGTTTCGGTTACAGGCGGTATGACGGGCGGTATGAGGGTTGAGTCTCTTACGACTATATATTCTACATCCGGAACGTTTAAAATTGAGAATCTGGGGACCGGGGAATACATGCTGTCCGTGAACCAGTATGATGTAGCGCCAGGCACGTCAAATTACATGGGTATATCGGACGGTAACTTTGCCACCCTGAGTAAGATGGTCGGGGTTACCAACGACGCTGACTTTAATGCGGGAATTCTAAGTCTATATACCAGCGCTTCGATTTCAGGTACGGTTTATATCAGTTCTTCAACTACACCATTACGAACTGCTGTTACTGAGCTTACCGGGAAGTTCGTAGAAGTCATGCCTAAACAGATGGACTGGATGGACATGACAAACGCATATTACATGGCGCCCCTGACGCCTGTCGGTGAAAGCTCCGCAACATTTAGCGTCAGCGGACTTGATAAGGGGATTTACGTGGTCAGGCCCCCGGTTAATCTTGATTCAGGCAAAATGGCGGGCAAGGCGGAAGTTAAGACCGTAGACGCGGGGGAGGCGGCTAATGTAGACCTTTACCTGACGGACGGTTACAGTATATCGGGTTCGGTGAATAGGCCCCTGACAGGTTCGGAGGGGATGAATATTGAATTGTTCAGCGCGGGGTACAATAAGGACAGCATTTCAAGTTACTGGGTTGATTTTTCGTCTCAGCCGACCAACAGGACAGGATACTTTACTCTCGGCCCGGTCAGCACGGGGTCATACATAGTAAGGGTCTGGTCAAATAACTACAAAGAGGTGGCAAAAGAAGTGTCCGTTACGGGCAGCGATGTGTCGGTTGCTCCAATTCTGCTTGGTAAAGGCGCAAACATAAAAGGGAGGCTTGTTGACAGCCAGACAGGACAGCCGGTGAGCGGCATAAACGGCATGACCGTAAACTGCGAGGCAAGGCCCTGGGTTGAGGGGAGTTACAGGCATACCGAGCAGTGGGACAATGAAAGAAAAATAGATGAAACAACAGGTGAATTCAGGTTAGAGAACCTGCCTGCCGGGACCTATGTCGTGAGGGTCAGCGGGCAGAAGGAGGATATGTACGGTTTTGCGGCTCAGTACAAAAACTACGCCGGCATGCTGATTGCGGGGATTACCGTGCCTGATAACGCGGAGGACATTGACCTCGGGACTATTAAGTTAAAGGAAGGTTCAACAATTTCAGGCAAGGTTGAAGATTCAGGTGGTACGGGGATTGCGAATATCAGGATGTCCGCGGAACCCGCATCGCATCACGGTGAAACAGTCCGTCTGGAGGCGAAGACCGATACAAAAGGTTATTATACGATTAAAGGTATTAATGAAGATATAACGTACTGGGACGTTTATGCCGCGGTAAGGCCCGAATGGACGGAGGGTATAATATCCGGCTACGGTGAAAAATCCAGGAGTAACGTTACGGCAAAATCAGAGAACGTTAATTTCGTTCTCAGCGAGGCGAACGCCAGCCTATCGGGGACAATTACTCCCTCGGGCGGCAAGTCGCTGACATTGCCTTTTGAGGAAATGGGAAACGACATGCCCGGCGCGATGGTGCTCCTGCAGGAGAAGGGCAAGATATACAATGACCCCATGGGTGGCATAGAGCAGATAACCGATTATGACGGTGATTTCCTGATTGAAGGCATTGTTGCGAATGATTACGTTTTGAAGGTTTTTTCAAAAGGCCTTAAAACCCATGTTGCCGATATTACAGTCAACGGGGCCACCGGCCTTGGTGAGATACAGCTTGTAACGGGAAAGAAGGTGCAGGGGTCCATTGTTGACAAGTACGGAAAGAAGATAAATACGTCGGATGTGCGGGAAGTCGTGGCGGTTACAAATGATTTCAGCAGGTTTGTATTCGGTACGGTTAACAGCAACAGCACGACCAACGAGATCGAAAGTTACAGCGTTGAAGGACTGGAGGAGGGCATAAACTATTATATTGCTCTCGTGGGAGAGGGAAAGGCGGATGTATTCATTGATACCGCCACGGTGAGTTTCGCGGTAGGCAGTCCTACCGATACGATAACAAAAGGCGTTATCTATACCGATAATCCTCCTCAGTTCATTGTACAGGCTGAAAGGAAAACAGGAGACGTATTCGAAATCGACGTGTGGAGCAATGAACCCCTGGCTGAAAGAAACGCTTCGGATATCATTACTCTTACAGAAGGGGCGGGGACGTTGAGCGGAAGGATTTTATCCGATGACAGGAGAGAGTGCAGCGCAGAGTATGCCGCCGCCAGCGAAGACAAATTCAAGATACAGGTAACAGGGCATGACCTGAAAGGGCAACTGTCCACAAAAGTATTTACTATATACACCGGTGAAAAGGGAAGGAACGAAGAATATATTAATCCCGTTACCGGCGGCAACATTGTTATAGGGCAGGGCAATGCATCCGGTTTTTACCTGCCGATGGGAACGAAGGTGACGGTCGACGGCGAAGACGTGGAGGATATTACGGGTTTGAAGATATTCATTGCGAGTATTGATCCCGATGAGGTCGGCGCTCTGGGGGTAATGAAGAAGAGCATGAGCGCGTATTCGTTTATCGTACCGAGCCTTGCTGTCAAGGCAAGCGGCGCCCCGGGTGAAATGCTCAGTTCGGTTTATAACATGGAAATATACCTTGTTACGGGACCCCTGGCGCAGTTAGCGGAAGGTGAAACTTCGAAAGTTACTGTTGAATATGATATGGGCGCAAGCACCGTACCCGTGAGTAAATTAGATATCAATTACTATGATGAGGACAACGCTACCTGGGTAAAGGAGAAGGCCAGCAGGACAATTGATAGTGAAAACAACACCATATCGGTAGACGTGTCGCACTTCACCAAGTACGCGGCATTCGCCGATGAGACTGCTCCGGCAAAACCGAAATTAAGCGCGAATAAAATAGCGGGGGGCGGTGGTGTTGAACTTGACTGGGACGAGAGTGAAGCAAGCGATATTAAATACTATGAAGTCCACCAGTCCTCAGTGGAGGCATCGAACCCTGATGAAGGCGGTTATTATACACTCCTTGCTACGGTAACGGCGCCCACACACAGTTATATAGTTACTATTGTTACAGGTCCGTACTTTGCGGTAAAGGCGGTGGATGATGCGACGACACCCAACATGAGCGGTTTTTCTAACCAGGTGACTGTTGCGTATTCCGACACAGATTACAAGATGTGGGTGTACCCGAACCCGTTCCATCCGACAACTGAAACTCCGCTTACTATAAAATACAGGATTCCTCCCGGTTCGGCAAGCAATGTCAGTGTTGATATAAAGATATATAACCTTGCAGGAGAACTCGTAAGGGATACTTTTAGTGAAATTGCGGTGCCCGGCGGTTATGTTTACAGGGCGACCTGGGATGCGAAAAATGAAAGCGGTAGTTATGTGGCTAACGGAATATATATGTGTTATATAAAGATGGGTGAAACGGAAATAATTAAAAAGGTTGCATTATTGAGAAGCCAGTAGTATAATAGGAGGTAAGAACTCATGAATAAGAAAACAATTGTAATAATTGCCGGGCTTATCCTGGCGCTTGCAAACCCTGTGGGCGCGGAGATAAATGTAAATGCGGGGACGCTGGGCGCCCAGTTTTTAAAACTCGGGGTAGGCGCGCGCGCCGTTGGTATGGGGGAGGTGTTCGCGGGTATTGCGGACGACATCAATGCCCTTTACTGGAACCCTGCGGGACTGTGCCGCATGAGCGGGATGCAGTTGACAGGTTCTTACATGATGCTGTTCCAGGGCATCAACCATGATTTTGCGGCTTTCGGGATGCCGATTGGCGAGAATATGGCTTTTGGCGTGGGGGCGTCTTACGTTACCCTTGGAGGACTGGAGGCGAGGACAGGTGATACCGATACGGCAGATTACCTGTTTGGAGCGAACAATTTGGCGGGTATCGGCGCTTTCAGCATGAAGTTTGGGATGTTCGGTGTCGGAGCAAGCGTTAAATTGATTTATGAGGGTATCGGGGTTGAAAATATTGCCGGAGGCGGTTACGCGGCAACAGGCCTTGCTTTTGATGCCGGAGTTCACTTTGCATCAGAGGGGGTGGAATTTGGCAAGGGAATCCTTGCCGGGGCGGTAGTCCAGAACATAGGAGCGGGGTACAGTTTCAGCGGACCGGATAGTTTTACGGGAGTGGAGGCTGCTTTGCCGTTTAACATAAAAGTGGGTATTGCGTACAAGGATATGGAAAGTAATTTTACCGTTGGCGCAGATGTCAACATGCCTGCCGATAACGAGCTTAACCTGCATTTCGGGGGAGAGTACTACATCACCAAGTTGTTTGCGGTGAGGGCGGGATTTAAAACAACGACCCTTGCCGATTTAGGTTTCCTTTCAGGTTTGTCCGTAGGAGCGGGTTTTAATCTGGAGAAATTCGCCATTGATTACGCGTGGGTTTCTTACGGCGTGCTGGACTTGTTTACTCACAGGTTCTCAGTTACCGCCAAGTTCTAATAATTTGGGGACAAATAATTTGGGGACACGTACCTAATTATTTTTTTTCGAGTTATGCCTTTAAAATAATTAGGTACGTGTCCCCAAATTCTCCCCAAATTATTTCCTGTCGAAAAAGATGTTCTTGCCGGTTACCGAAAGTGGAATTCCGTAGGCAATCCTCACGTCATCTCCAAGTAATTTCATCTCAAGGGCTGCATATCCAACCGTGTACATGATACGGTTATCAACCTTATGAATGGAGGCGGTTGAGACTGCCGAACCTATTGCGATTCCCAGGTCCCCTGAATTAAAAACGCAAATTCCCCGGTTCTTTTCCATTTCATCACAATCCTTGAATCCGCAGAAACCGCAGAGTTTCAGTTTGAGAGGATTTGTTTTGGTGCCGATGATTACGATAACCTGCGCCCGGTTGATATTGTCCGAATCCCTCAGGAAGGTCTTGTTGCCGTTTTTCTCGCCGATTGATTTCATTTTTCGGGCGATTTCTTCCTTATCTTTTTCAGTTGCAATGGCGGTGACTATATTATCCACACCTTTACCCTTTGGCGCGGTACGGGCTGCAATACATATGAGGTTCGCAATATCAAGAATTCCTTCATGCTCGGCGTTGATATCTTTTTTTAGCATGGTTTTATGTCTCCTCTATTCGTTATTATTTGGTAGTGAATATTCTGTTGGTTCGGTTCCCGTTATGTATGCTTCCAGGACAGTGTCTTCGCTGTCTTCTAAAGCCAGCAGTCCTGTTTTGGTATCGATTTTGGCAAAGGTGATGCCCGGGGGCACCGGGAAGTCGAGGACAGGCGTATCCGCAAGTACAGCCTTCATGAAGTCAGTCCATATCGGAGCGGCAACGCCCCCGCCGGTTTTCTTTTCACCGAGCGTCATGTTATCATCGTAACCGACCCATACGCAGCATATGAGGTTGGGTACGAACCCCGTGAACCAGGCGTCCGTGTACTCATTAGTCGTGCCTGTCTTTCCTGCCCGCGGCCGTCTTAGAAGCCTGGTATACCTGCCCGTGCCGTATTCACATACCTCGCTCATAAGGTGAGTGACGATATAAGCGTTCTGAGTGGTTAATATTTCCTCTTCTTCAGGGAAGTTTTCTTCCAATACGTTCCCCGCCATATCCTTGACCCTGATTATGCTGTAAGGCTTCGTTTTGATCCCCTGGTTTGCCAGGACACCGTATACCGATGCCAGTTCGATCGGCAGAACCTCGGACGTGCCTAAAGCCATGGACAGCGTTTTTTCAATGTACGTCGATATACCCATTCTTTCTGCGCAATAGGCAGCCGTTAACGGTCTTATCCTGTCAAGTAGTTTTACGGAGCATACATTTTTTGAATAAATGAGCGCATTGCGCAGTATGGTAGGGCCCATGAACTTCTTGTTGTAGTTCTGCGGCGACCACACCCTGTCCATGTCAATATTTTCCACAATTTCAGGTTCAAGGTCTGAGAGGTCGGTGGTGTTGCAAAGCAGTTTCCAATTGTTAAAATCATTAAAGTAAGATACGGGTGAATCATCGATTATATACGAGGGGGTATAGCCGTTTTCAATGGCTGCGGTATAAATAATCGGCTTAATACCGGAGCCGGGCTGTCTTTTTGCCTGGATCATCCTGTTGAACTTGCTTTCCTTAAAGTCCCTGCCCCCAACAAGCGTTCGTATCTGTCCTGTTTTCGGATCAAGCGCTATGATGCCGCCCTGTACTTTTTTTTGGAGCAGTCCTTCCAGTTCCCCAGGGGATATCTCCACTTCCTTTTTTTCAAGTTCCTTCGGTAGTTCTTCCTTTCTCCTGTTGTCAAAGTCCATGAGGTGAACCTCAAGTATTCTTTCGGCAATTTTCTGCATTTTCATGTCCAGGGTTGTGTATACTTTCAGCCCGCCCTTGTAAATGGCATTACTGCCGTATTTTTCCTCTAACTGCTGGCGTATCCATTCTACAAAATAAGGGGCCTGTTTCAGGATTTCCTCGCGTTTCTGTACGTATATGGGAATGTTATTTGCTTTCCTTTTCTCGCTTTCAGTGATGAACCTTTCCTGTTTCATTCTGTTTAGAACATATGTCTTGCGTTTATACGCCAGGGCAAGGTCATGGTATGGGGAAAACCTGTTGGGTGAAGGGATGAGCCCCGCAATAAGGGCGCATTCGGCCAGGTTGAGTTCCTTAAGGGATTTATTGAAGTATCCTTTTGCGGCGGATTCAATACCGTAAATGTCGTGGCCGAGAAAAATCTGGTTCAAGTACAACTGCAGGATTTCCTCTTTTGAGTAATTCATTTCAAGTTTTACCGAGAGGAGTATTTCCCTTATTTTTCTCTCATAGGTTTTCTTGCGTGACAGGAAAAGCCCCCTTGCAAGCTGCATGGTTATGGTGCTTCCTCCCTGGAGTTTGCGTCCGTGAAGGAAGTTCTTGAAGACGGAACGGAAAATGCCGTATATATCAATGCCCCAATGCTTGAAAAAATTAGTGTCTTCCGCCGATATGACGGCATTCTGCAGGTCCACGGGAATTTCCGATAATGGAACCAGCGTCCTGCGTTCAATGAAGAATTCACTTATGACGTCATTGTTGATGTCATAAATTTTAGTTATCAGATCGGGAGTGTAGTCTTCAAGGGAATCAATGGAAGGCAAATCCTTTAAGAATCCCTTTAACATTGTAATAAAAATAAATAGAGCTATTATAAATATAAATACTATATAATACTTTCTTTGTTTTAACATCATGCGCCTATTATATCATAAAAGGAAATTTTGTAAACACTTTTTTTCTTGCAAGAAGGAGGTTTTTTTGGTATAAAGATATCCATGCGAAAAGATATTAATGCTATAAAAAGAGGAACTGTTGAAATTATTTCAGCCAAGGACCTGGAAAGGAAACTGGGGAAAGGCAAACCGTTAAACATTAAATTCGGAGCTGACCCCACTTCTTCTGATTTACATCTCGGTCATACGGTCGCGCTTGAGAAATTAAAAACATTTCAGGATATGGGGCATAATGTTGTGTTCATCATAGGTGATTACACTGCCCGTATAGGAGATCCATCCGGCAGAAGCGAGATAAGGAAGAAAATGAGCCAGAAGGATGTCAGTGATAATGCCGGGACTTACCAGGAACAGGTATTTAAAATACTTGACAGGAAAAAGACAAAAGTAGTTTTTAACAGCGAATGGTTCGATAAAATGGCTTTTTCAGACCTCCTGGAGCTGACCGCGCATTCCACGGTAGCGCAGATGCTTGCGCGCGCGGATTTCAAAAAGAGGTATACCGAAGGCGAAGATATAAGTATTCTGGAGTTCATGTATCCCCTGCTTCAAGCGTATGATTCCGTACAGGTAGAAGCTGATGTGGAACTGGGCGGCACTGACCAGATATTTAATCTCCTTATGGGGCGCGAGTTTCAGGTTGACAAGGGGATGGAACCACAGGTAGTGATAACCATGCCGTTGCTTGAAGGCCTTGACGGCGTAAAAAAGATGAGCAAGACATATGATAATTATATAGGGATAAATGAGCCTGCCATAGAGGTTTTTGGAAAGGTAATGTCGGTTTCGGATACGCTTATGGTAAGGTATTATGAATTGCTTACGGATAAGGACCTGGATGAAGTTAAGGCAATGGATCCCCGTGATGCAAAGATTAAGCTGGCAAAGGAAATCGTAGGGCGGTTCCATGGTGAGGCTGAGGCTGAGAAGTCGTGGGCTGAATTTGAAAAGGTTTTTGTTAAAAAAGGCCTTCCTGAGAATATTGAGGTAGTTGAAGTCAACCAGAAGAAGATATGGATAGTGAACCTGCTGGTTTTATCGGGTCTTGCAACCAGCAGAAATGATGCGAAAAGAATAATACACCAGGGGGCATTAAGAATAAACCAGGAAAAAGTTGTTGATGATAAACTGGACCTGGTCATGGACAGGGAGTACGTGTTACAGGCAGGAAAGAGGAAATTCAAAAAAGTAAGGCGTGTTTCCCATTAAAACACTTTAATATAGAAATGGAGGTTTGTTATGCCGCATGGCAGAAGAAGAAAACTACAGAAGATTCGCACTCATAAGCTGAGGAAACGCAGAAAAAAGAACCGTCACAAGCAAAAATAAAATAATATGAACCGGTGCAGTATTTAAAATTGGTTTGAGAGGAGCAAAGATGAAGGAAAAAATCCATCCAAAGTATTATGATACAACAATTTCCTGCGCTTGCGGCAATACCAGCAAGACCAGGTCCACGGTACAGAATATTCGTGTTGAAATATGTTCTGCGTGCCATCCTTTCTTTACAGGTTCCGGCCAGGACAAGTTGCTTGACACTGCCGGAAGGGTTGATAAGTTTAAGCGCCGTTTTGCAAAAACGGAGGGTAAGACGGTAAGGAAAAAGACCGTAAAACGGAAGAAAGCCAAGAAGGCAAAAAAGGTTTTGAAAGTAAAGAAAGCAAAGAAAGCCGAAAAGTAATACTTATTTCACGATATAAATAATGGAAATTGTAGAAACATTAAGAGAAATAGATAACAGGTATAACGAACTGGAAAAACTGCTTTCTGATCCTTCTGTTATTTCAGACCAAAACAGGTTCCAGGAACTTGCGAAGGAGCATTCCCGGATTAGGCTGATAGTAGGCAAGTTCAGGTTGTGGAAAAAGGTTAAGGGAGAGATAGAAGATACCCGCCAATTAATCAGTGAAAATGATTCCGCAATGGAGGGGCTGGCAAGGGAAGAGCTTGAGAAACTGACCGGTGATGAAGAGGCGCTTCAGGGTGAACTCAGAATGATGCTTGCTTCAAATGACCCGGATGACAAAAGGAACGTGCTCCTTGAAATAAGAGCGGGGACCGGCGGTGGGGAAGCTGCTTTATGGGCGGCGGAACTGATGAGAATGTACACGCGGTATGCAGAGAAGAAGAAGTGGAAGATGGAAGTAATCAGTTCCCGTTTAACGGAACTGGGAGGCATAAAGGAGGTTATTCTTTTCATTGCAGGCAGTGATGTATACGGTTTACTTAAGCATGAAAGCGGGGTGCACCGTGTCCAGCGGGTGCCGAAAACGGAAACAAGCGGAAGAATACATACTTCCGCCGCGACAGTTGCCGTAATGCCTGAAACTGAAGAGAAGGAAATAGATATAAAGCAGGATGACCTTAGAATTGATACCTATTCAGCATCCGGCAAAGGGGGGCAGAGTGTCAACAGAACAAGTTCTGCCGTGCGTATTACGCATATTCCCTCCGGAACTGTTGTCCAGTGCCAGGATGAGAGGTCTCAGCTCAAGAACAAGAACAAAGCCATGAAGGTGCTGAGGGCAAGACTTTCAGTGGGAATCAAGGAAGCGGAAAGGAAAGAGCAATCCCAATTAAGAAAAAAACAGGTAGGCACGGGAGACAGGAGTGAAAAGATACGCACTTATAATTTTCCACAGGACAGGGTAACGGATCACCGTATAAATCTCAGTTTGCATAAACTTGATAACATCATGGCGGGGAATATTGATGAGTTTATTGAGAAGTTAAGTGGCGTATTAGAATAAGTTGTTTATAGCTGGTTTTCAAAGAGCTTTATTAGTTAAATATTTTTGATGCGCCACCAGTTAAAAGTTTCGGAGGAACTGTAAACTAATGGAAAGAAATCGTTGCGCGGGGGATATTTTAAGATACGCCGAAAGCCTTCTTTCCGCAAAGGGCATACCCGATGCCAGGATTGATGCGGAAGTACTGCTTGCCCACTTACTTGATATTAATAGGATGGATTTTATAGTAAAAAACGACATGATGGTTTCCGGGGGTGTCATTTCTTCCTATATGGAGTTAATACGCCAGAGAATAAGCCGAAAGCCCGTGGCATATCTTACCGGAGAAAAAGAATTCATGGGGTTAAAATTCTTCTTAAATGAAGATGTGTTAATCCCGAGGCCTGAAACCGAGTTGCTTGTGGAAGAAACTATAAAACATATCAGGAGTTACAATCACCGCAAGAATGGGAAGGTCGTTAAGATATTGGATATGTGCACCGGTTCGGGTAATATTGCTGTAAGCATTGCAAAATACCTGAAGGAGGATAAAGGTATTGTTTTTGATATGTTTGCATCGGATGTTGACGCAAGGGCGCTGGACGTTGCAGGGAGGAACGCCCAAATCAACGGGGTAAGCGATGATATAAGATTTTTTGCCGGGGATCTTTTTAATCCTTTCAGCTCGGGGGATTTCTTCTGTAACATGGATTTCATAGTATCCAATCCGCCGTATATACGTTCCGGGGATTTAGCCTGCATTCAGGAGGAGGTTCTGCGGGAACCCGCCAGGGCGCTGGACGCGGGTGAAGACGGACTCATGTTTTACAGGAGAATAATCAACGAAGCCGGCATGTACCTGGTTGAGGGTGGTTTCATAATTATGGAAATTGGAAGTGAGCAGGGCAGTGAGGTCAGGAAAATTATTAATGATACGGGTGAACTATCATTAAAAAGGATAGTGAAGGATTATTCAGGCAAGGACAGGATAGTGGTTGTGAATTTGGGGACACGTACCTAATTATTTTAAAGGCATAACTCGAAAAAAAATAATTAGGTACGTGTCCCCAAATTCTCCCCACAATTTGGAATTAATTAATGGATAAGATTATTATTAACGGCGGGAAGAAGCTGAGCGGCAGTGTAACCATCAACGGTTCCAAGAATGCGTCACTGCCAATATTGATTGCAACGTTACTTACGGATGAAGAATGCATTGTCGAAAATGTGCCTGATTTGAAGGACATAGATACTGTTCTTATCCTGCTGAATCATCTGGGTAAAAAAATAACCCGGAAAGGCAGGAAGGTCCACGTAGCTTCTTCAGGTAAACTGAATTCAAAGACTCCGTACGACCAGGTAAAGAAGATGAGAGCATCCGCGCTGGTAATGGGGCCCATGCTTGCCCGGTTGGGGCATGTTGAGGTTTCTCTTCCCGGTGGATGCGCCATAGGAAGCCGGCCCGTTAACCTGCACCTTGAAGGTTTTAAAAAGCTGGGCGCCGTAGTTAATATCAGTGACGGCTATGTACGCATGAAGGCTGGACGATTAAAGGGCGCCAAAATATATTTTGATTTTCCGAGTGTAGGAGCCACGGAGAACCTGATGCTCGCAGCGGTTTACGCAACGGGTAAAACTGTTATTGAGAACGCTGCCTGCGAACCTGAGATTAAAGACCTGGCGGATTTCCTGGTAAAAATGGGCGCCGTTATAAAAGGCGCCGGCACGAGCATTATCAGAATACAGGGGGTACGGAAACTCCGGGGAGCCCGCCATAGTGTTATCCCGGACAGGATTGAGGCGGGAACGTACATGATAGCTGCGGCAATAACCAGGGGCAGCGTGCTATTAAAGAATATGAGAGCAGTTGACGTGGAACCATTAATTGAGAAGTTAAGAGCGTCAGGAGTGGTTGTGGATGTTATAAATGACGGGGAAATCCGTGTCAGCGCGGGAGAAAAACTAAAAACACAGGATATCAAGACTTCAACGTTTCCGGGGTTCCCTACGGACATGCAGGCCCAGTGGATGGCTTTCATGAGCACTGTGAAGGGGTCTTCAATAATTACCGAAACGGTTTTTGAGAACAGGTTCCTTCATGTTGCGGAACTGTGCCGTATGGGCGCGGAGATAAGGATTGAAGGGAACAGCGCTTTCGTTGAAGGCGCAAGCAAATTGAGCGGCGCCCCTGTTATGGCATCGGATTTACGCGCGTCGGCTGCTCTTATCCTGGCAGGGCTTTTTGCCCGTGGCAGGACGGAGGTTTCACGGGTTTATCACCTTGACAGGGGATATGAAAAAATTGAAAATAAATTAACCAAACTCGGGGCGGATATAAAAAGAGTCAAAAAAAACAGGGTTTAACCGGGAGAGCACATGAGAAAAGCGAAAATAACCAGGAAGACAAGGGAAACCGAAATTGCGCTTGAGCTTAATCTGGATGGAAGCGGGAAGGGCAATATAAAGACGCCGATACCGTTTCTTAACCATATGCTCGAATTATTTGCCAAACACGGGATGTTTGATTTAAAACTGGTTGCGTCAGGCGATACCGGTGTGGATGACCACCATACGGTTGAGGATATAGGTATATGCCTGGGCAGCGCCGTTAAGAAAGCATTGGGCGGTAAGAGGGGTATTGAGCGTTACGGGAATCTTTCGTTGCCAATGGATGAAACACTTTCCGATGTGTGCGTGGATGTTTCCGGAAGGCCGTATATGGTTTTTAACGTTAAGTTTGACAAATCCCGGAAGAAGGACGACTTTGATTTTTCATTGTTGGAAGAATTTTTCCGCGCAGTATGTTTTAACGCGGGATTGACCCTGCATGTTAACTTAAGATACGGCAGAAACAATCATCATATTGCCGAATGCGTATTCAAGGGGTTTGCCAGGGCATTGGGTAGCGCCGTACGCATAAACCCGGGGGTAAAAGGTGTTCCGTCTACAAAGGGTGTGTTGTGAGAATAATACCGGCTATTGATATTCGTAACGGCTATTGCGTAAGGCTTGGCCAGGGTAAACTGGAAAATGAAACTATTTATTCCAGGGACCCCGTATTCATCGCAAAGCTGTGGAAAGCCCAGGGGGCGAAGAGAATACACGTGGTGGACCTGGATGGCGCTTTCTCGGGAATAACGAAAAATATGTCGATTATTTCGAAGATTTCAAAGGCGGTTGACATCCCTGTCCATGTTGGCGGCGGGATAAGAAAAATGGCGGTTATGCAGGAGGTATTGTCAAAAGGTATTGATAAGGTGGTTCTCGGGACAACGGCAATTTATGATACCGAATTCCTGGTAAAAGCCAAGAAGAAATTCAAGGACAGGATAATTATAAGCATTGACGTGGTTGGAAACAAGGTTGCCATCGGGGGATGGAAGGATGTTACTTCAGTGACTGCGCTGGAGCTGGGGAAAAGAATCTGCAATTACGGTTTCAAGGAAATTATATTTACCGATATTAAAAAAGACGGCATGATGGAAGGGCCCAACCTGAAATCAATAGAAAAATTTGCGGAAAAAGTGAAAGCTTCTGTTATTATTGCCGGGGGGATTTCGAATTTAGGTGATGTAAAAAACATTATAGACCTGGGAATAAAGAATATTACCGGGATAATTATCGGTAAAGCCTTGTATACGGAATCCATTAGTTTAATAGATGCTGTAAAATTAGCGGGAGAAAAATGAAATTCATTGAAGAACTAAAATTTGATAAAAAGGGCTTAATACCCGCGGTAATACAGGACTACAAAGACGGCCGGGTACTTATGGTCGGGTGGATGAACAGGGACTCAATAAAAAAGAGCCTTAAAACAGGTAAAACCTGTTTTTGGAGCAGGTCCAGGAAGAAGTTCTGGGTCAAGGGTGAGGAATCGGGTAATTTTCAGTTGATAAAGGAAATAAGGTTTGATTGTGACGCCGATACCCTGCTTATAAAAGTCAGGCAGGTTGGAGACGCGGCCTGTCACAGGGGTTACCGCTCCTGTTTCCATACCAGGGTTGATAGTAACGGTAATTATAAGATTGTGGATAAAAGGGTTTTTAGCCCCGGCAAAGTTTATTCTCAAAAGAGGAGGAAAAAATGAAAGAAACAAAGATTCTTCTGAGTGAGAAGGAAATTCCGCAGAGGTGGTACAATGTTTTACCGGACCTGCCGACACCGCTGGCTCCGGCCTTACATCCGGGCACAGGCAAACCGCTTGGCCCCGAAGATTTGGCTCCGCTTTTTCCCATGGAGTTGATAAAACAGGAAGTAAGCGCTGAACACGAAATAGAAATTCCCGATGAAATATTGAATATTTACAGGCTCTGGAGGCCGACACCGCTGGTGAGAGCGCACCGCCTGGAAAAAGAGCTTGGTACCCCGGCGCGTCTTTATTACAAGAACGAGAGTGTATCGCCTCCCGGGAGCCATAAGCCGAATACGGCGGTAGCCCAGGCATACTATAATAAAATGGCAGGCACCAAAAGGATAGCCACCGAAACAGGCGCCGGTCAGTGGGGGAGCGCTCTTTCGTTTGCCTGTAACCTTTTTGGCCTTAAGTGCACTGTGTACATGGTTAAATGCAGTTACAATTTAAAGCCGTACCGTAAGATAATGATGCAGACCTGGGGTGCGGAGGTTTTTGCTTCACCAACAGATAAAACAAATTCAGGCAGGGAGATACTAAAGAAAGATCCGGATTGTCCGGGGAGCCTTGGCCTTGCCATTTCTGAAGCTGTTGAGGATGCGGCAACCCATGATGATACCAAGTATTCGCTTGGCAGCGTGCTTAATCATGTACTTCTGCACCAGACAATTGTGGGGCAGGAGGTTAAGAAACAGTTGAAACTGGTTAAGGAAAAAGCGGACGTGCTTATTGGCTGCATTGGCGGCGGCAGTAATTTCTCGGGTTTTTTCCTGCCTTTCGTGAAGGATAAACTTAAGGGACAGCCTATAGATATAATCGCGGTGGAACCAACTTCATGTCCAACCCTGACCAAGGGGCCGTATATTTATGATTTTGGCGATGTGGCAAAAATGACTCCGCTGCTGAAGATGTATACACTCGGACATGGTTTCATTCCTCCGACTATACACGCGGGAGGGCTCAGGTATCACGGGGCTGCCCCGGTACTGTGCAACCTGGTAAACGAAAAGGTGGTTGAGGCCAGGGCTTATCATCAGAATACATGTTTTGAAGCTGGGAAGTTGTTTGCCCAGACGGAAGGTATTATCCCTGCGCCCGAGACTTCTCATGCCATTAAGGCGATGATAGATGAAGCTAATAAATGCAAGGCTAATAACGAAGCTAAGACAATAGTTATAAACTTCAGCGGGCACGGCTATTTTGATCTTGCATCTTATGAAGCTTATTATGACAACAAGCTCCAGGATTATGATTATCCGGAAGAAAAGATAAAGGAAGCTTTAAAAGATATCCCGGAAGTTAAGTAGGGAGTTCAATGAAACAGCCCGGCCAGCCGGGCGGAATATATGGAGGGGGGAAGTATGGCAGTAGAAACGCCTCATGAAAAAAAGAGCGTACCTGATGGGTTGTGGATAAAGTGCGAGGGATGCCAGGAAATAATTTACAACAAGGACCTGGAAAGCAACTTCATGGTATGTCCTAAATGCAATCATTATTTCAGGCTGAATACAGGGCAGCGGATAAAGTTGTTGTTGAATCCCGGCAGTTTCAAAGAAATTGACGCTCAGGTTCAGCCAAAGGACCCGTTGAATTTTAAGGATACAACAAGTTATACGAACAGGACCAGGAAACACCAGAAAAAAACCGGGTTTTATGATGCCGTTGTCACGGGTTACGGAAAAATAGGCAGGAATAACGTAGTGATTGCAGTTATGAATTTTAATTACATGGGCGGCAGTATGGGTTCGGTCGTTGGAGAAAAAATAACGCGCGCTATAGAAAATGCAGTGAAAAAAAAATATCCGATGATAATTGTTTCTTCTTCAGGCGGCGCGCGCATGCAGGAAGGAATATTCTCTCTTATGCAGATGGCGAAGACAAGCGCGGCCATTGCTCTTTTGGACAAGGAAAAGATTCCTTATATTTCCATTCTTCTCGACCCTACAACCGGGGGGGTGTCTGCGAGTTTTGCGATGCTGGGGGATATTAATATCGCGGAACCCGCGGCATTGATCGGCTTTGCGGGCCCCAGGGTTATAGAACAGACCATAAAACAAACACTTCCTCCTCACTTTCAAAAGTCGGAGTTCCTGCTTGAACACGGGATGATCGATATGATTGTCGAAAGGAAGGACTTGAAGGATGTACTGGATAGAACTCTGGGTTTACTTAAAAAAGGAAAATGACTTATAACCAGGCACGAGTGCCTGGTTAAGTAACCTATGTAATCATAACAGAGATTATTTTAACCGGATTCAAAGAACGAGGAACGATGTTTGCTTGCGGCAAATGAGTGACGAGTGATGAAGAATCTGGTTAAAAGAATTTCTGCCCTGAAGGGCATGTCCGTATATGGTTGTTTGCTGCTTCACTCCGCCTTGGAGTGCGTACAGCACGCCGGCGTTGTCGTTCATTGCAACTAAGCCATATCCAGACATGTTATGGTTACATATGTTGTTTAACAAGGCACTTAGTTATATAAATAGCTTGGGATGTCTGGGTATAAGATTTGGTCTTTCTAATGTTAATAAAGTTCTGGGTTTGTTAGATAATCCCGAAAAAAACTTCCGCTCCGTTCATATTGCAGGGACAAATGGCAAAGGTTCGGTGGCAGTGATGACAGGCAGTATACTGGAGGAAGCGGGTTTTAAGACCGGTTTGTATACGTCGCCTCACCTGATAGACCTGTCTGAGCGTATCAAGGTTAACGGTAGAAGGATTTCAAAAAGGGATGTTGCGCGGCTGACAGGAACCGTCAGGAATGCGTCAGGGCGTTTATCGCTGGAATTGACTTATTTTGAATTCCTGACCGTAGTTGCTTTCCTGTATTTCGCCTTGAAGGAAGTTGATATCGTTGTGCTGGAAACGGGCATGGGTGGCAGGCTGGACGCCACGAATGTCATTAAGAATCCATTGGTTTCCGTTATTACGAATATAGATTATGAGCACATGGATTACCTGGGTAACAGCCTTAAATCCATAGCGCGTGAAAAAGCGGGAATAATAAAGAAAAACGGAACTGTTATTACCGCGACAAAGGACAAAGAGGCGCTTGAAGTCATAAAGGATGTTTGCAGAAAAAAAGATGGAAAACTCTTTTGCGCAGGCAGGGACCTGGATACCAGTATTTCAAGTGTCAATAACAGGTTCCAGGAATTTGATTATCAGGGTATTTCCAATAATTATAAAGGGCTTAAAATAAGGCTGAGGGGAGAACACCAGGTACAGAATGCGGCGCTGGCGGTAGGGGCGGTAGAAGTCCTCGGGCTAAGAAATATAAACGTAAGTGAGACGCACATACGAAAGGGCCTTGCAGGAGCGTCATGGCCGGGCAGGCTGGACTTCATTAAACTGAACGCCGGTGGAAAGCGAATTCGTGTAATTCTTGACGGGGCGCATAATCCTTCGGGCATAGAATCCCTGAAAGAATTTCTGAGCGGCGGGAGTATTACTTACGATGATTTAATCCTGGTTTTCGGGGCGCTGTCGGATAAAGACGTGCAATTAATGACGTCCGGAATAGTACCTCTTGCTGACAGGGTAATTGCAGTGTCACCGCAGGTCAAGAGGGCATTGAGTAGAACAACGTTGAAGAAAGAAATATTAAAATATAAAAATACCAGCGATGTATTTACGGCGCGAACAGTAGGGGAAGGGGTCAGGAAAGCGGTTGAAATGGCTTTTAGTAACAGCCTGATTTGCGTGTCCGGTTCGCTCTATGTCGTTGGAAAAGCAATTGAAATATTGGAGTGCTATGAAACAAACCGGTTATAAATATTCAATAGGAGTCGATATCGGGGGGACTAATGTTACTGTGGCCCTGGTGGACATGAAAGGCGTTATAGTTAATAAAATAAAATACAGCGCTAATGTTCTGGAGAAAGAAGAATTATTTGTTCATCATGTAGCTGTTCAATTATCCGAGATCGTTGATGGTGTTCCGATTAATTCCGTGCAGGGGATAGGGGTAGGTTCTGCGGGTTTAATAGACCACGGGAAAGGGGAAATAAAGTGTTCTCCTAATATGTATAAAAAGAAATTCCCCTTTGTGAGCATGCTGAAGAAGAAAATCAGGAGAAATAATTTATCAAAACTTCCGATATTCCTTGAAAATGACGCAAACGTTGCCGCCTGGGGAGCATATCAACTGGAAGTTCCTGCCGCAGTCAATGATGTGGTTTGTGTGACAATGGGGACTGGGGTAGGGGGAGGGATTATTATCGATGGCGAAATTTATCACGGGTCGAACGGGCTTGCCGGTGAAATAGGGCATGTTACAATTAACACGGAGGGGCCGAGGTGTAATTGCGGCAGTAACGGCTGTCTTGAAAAGTATATCGGTGCGGGCGCCATAGTAGAAAGAACGGTAGAGGAAATAAAAAAGGGCAGAAAAACTAAAATAACCGGACTTGTAAAAGGCAAATTAAATAAAATCACTCCAAAAATTATTGCGGAAGCGGCAAGGAAAAATGATTCTCTGGCAAATAATATATGGGAGGAAACAGGAGAGTACCTCGGGATCGCATTAGCAGGCATAATAAACGTATTGAATCCGGAGGTTGTTGTGTTCAGCGGCGGTGTTTCCCGCGCCGGAAACTTGTTCCTGGAGCCAATGAAAAGAGTCATAAGAAAACGTTCGTTCGTCAGTAAGAGGAAACCAATAAATTATATAATTTCAAAGCTGGGTGATGACCTTGGAGTTGTTGGAGCGGCCTTGCTGGTAAGGCAAATTAAAAAGGGGTCAGACCTTAACATTTAACAAAAAGTAGCACTTAACATTATTACTATTTTTGCTCATTTGTTGGCAGTTGTTGAATAAGTATCAAACTCAGATTTTGTTAAATGTTAAGGTCTGACCCCTGCAAATTTATAATAAACATAAATGAATATTCCAAAAAAAATGAGATCTGCCCCCAAAGCCCTTCTTGTAATAACAGCTGTTTTTTTTGCCTTTTATCCGTTTGTGGAGGCTTTTGGCGCTGAAGAGAAATACGAAGCAATTCATTCCACGAATCCCGTTTCCGGAGGTAATGAAGAGAAGTTTAAAGTAGTTCCTTCCACGATTCCCGCATTGTCAGACATTGAATGTGAATTCGGTATAAGTTCTTCAACTATTCTTTCGGGTGTTCCCATTAAACTTAATTCTGATTATGCCAGGTACATTAGAGAGGAAGACAGGTTATATGCCAGGGGTAATGTGGTAGTTGAATATGAGGGGACGATTATCAAGTGCGATGAGATAGACATTAAAATCCAGGCAAAGGAGATTAACGCGAGGGGCAACTGTTCGATAAAAGACAGCTATGAAATATACGGAGACAGTATAACATATAATTTCGACACCAAAGACGGAACCGTAATCAATGCCAACTGCAGGGTGGAAGAGTGGTACTTCAGGGGACCGAGGATGGAGAAGAAGGGGGATGGAAAATTCATCCTGTACAGGGGCTATGCTTCTTCCTGTGATAAGCTTCCCGCCCATTACAGGTTAGCGGCATCCAGGATAACGATTATTCCTGACAGGTGGTTAATATTCAACTGGGTCAGTTTAATGATTGGCAATATTCCCTTACTTCCCCCCATTCTCCCATTCCCGAAAATCGTGATACCTTTGAAAATGGAAAGGCTGGGCTGGAAGGGCAGAAATTATGAAGTAGGTTATAATTCACAGGATGGCCCTTTTGCGATGGCGTTTCTTCCATTTACTATATTTACAAAAAACGATGGAATGCTTGATATTAAACTATCTACGGCAAAACAGTTGGAGTATGGCGTGAGTTTGGATGAAAAGTATAAAACTAAATACATAGACGGTAACTTTCATATAAGTAATGACGGCTACAGGACCATCGGGGGTGAATTGGAGAATAACCTGAATGTTTACGCTAAACATAATCAGGATTTTCCGGGCCTGCCGGGTTTGAAACTGCAGTCAAATGTTAACTACATGAACAAGAATGATGTTAATCAAAAACAAAGTCATCAGAAAGGGGAAGACCTGGCAAGGGAGGAAATGGAACTGGTAACGAGGAACATATCCTCCGATATAGCTTTTTCATATACGAAATCAAATTACAGCATGAAGGTGTTTGCGGAAAGAAAGGACCTGTGGAACGATACAACAAATCAATTTGAACAGAGCGGCGGGCACCTGCCCTCGGCCAGTTTTAATCTGAATCAAATAAAATTATTCAGTGTTTCAAAATTCCCCGTTTATTTTAGCGCGGGCGCCGGCATTGATAACAAGTATAATACTACAAATAGTAATAATTATAAATTGTCCGCAAGAGATAATGCGAAATTAGAAACGAGTTTCAATATTAATACTATAAACACTTTTGGCATGAACATGAAGTACGGACAGAATTGGGATGAGGAGACAAATGAGCTGTCGGATTCGTTTACCAGTGGGTTCACATGGACATCGGATTTGAATATGGTATGTTTACTGCCCGTGAAAATGAACTATACGTTTGCCTGGGATATGAAGAAGAATGAGTCAAGCTCTAATAACTTCAGCTTCAGGGTGGATTCATTAAGGGGTAAGAAGAGAAAAAAGAAGCAGTTGGGGGCTGTGGTAACTACGGGGTTGACATTGCCTGCGATAAAAGATGAAGTAAGAATTCCAACGCTTACGGGAATGTGTACCTATTTTATGGAAAACCTTGATAAAATCCATCTCAAGATAAATTATGATACAGACAATTCGTTATTCTATATGGATTATTATTATGACATCAAAGACACGGCGCAGGTGTTGTGGAAGCCTTTGAGTTTGGATATGAACTTTATATACACTCCTTTCGGGTCTAACTTAAGCAAAAGGGAAGATAAGAAGGGTTGGTACTGGACCAATAATATCAAATATTTTGGCAGTACTCCCAATAAAATCGATATCACCAATAATTTTGGTTTCTGGTTTACCAGGAAGATGCGGTTTGATTTTCGCACAAGGGCAGATGTGTTTACCGATGATTTCGGAGCCAGTAATTTTGTGCGAAGTGAGATTAATATCTACAGGGACCTGCACTGCTGGGAGGTGAATCTTAAATGGGTGATGAAGCCTACAACTCAGGAACTGTGGCTTAGATTCAATATAAAAGTAATTCCTGAATCCAAAATCGGAGTATCGGGTAGAAGAACCAGGCCCACCGTAGATGATAGTTGGAACACTCAGTGGGAATTACTAACTGAATAGAAAAATGGAAACAATTGCCATTTTTCTTGTAAATATTATACATATTTGATAAAATTATTGAACATTTTATAAAAGGAGCGCTATTAAATGAAAGCATTGATTACAGGAATTACGGGATTTGTGGGCAGTCACCTGGCGGAATATTTGCTTAGCAAAAAGGGTGTTGTGGTTTACGGTATTGAAAGGTGGCGGAGTAACACGGAAAACATTGATCATATAAAGGATAAGATTGAATTAATCGAGTGTGATATCCGTGATGCCTCGTCGGTTGACAAGGTGATAAAAAAAATTAAGCCGGAAAAGATATTCCACCTGGCAGCGCAGTCATTCGTTCAGTCGTCATGGCATGCGCCTGCGGAAACGTTAACGACTAACATAATAGGAGAATTGAACATATTTGAAGCAATACGTAATTCAAACACGGACCCGGTAATGCAGATCGCGGGTTCAAGCGAGGAATACGGGCTGGTAATGGAAAACGAGGTCCCGATAAAAGAAACCAATCAATTGCGCCCCCTGTCGCCGTACGGGGTCAGCAAAGTGGGGCAGGACATGCTCGCATATCAATATTTCAGGAGTTATAAAACAAGAGTGGTGAGAACCAGGGCGTTTAATCACACCGGTCCGAGGAGGGGAGAGGTTTTTGTTGTTTCCAATTTTGCCAGGCAGATAGCTGAGATTGAAAAAAACATGAGAAAACCGGTTATGAGTGTAGGAAACCTGGAAGCCAGAAGGGATTTCACGGATGTAAGGGATATTGTGAAAGCGTACTGGTTGTCTACCGAAAAATGTGAATATGGAGAAGCATATAATATTTGTTCCGGTAAGGATTACTCCATACAGGAAGTGCTTGATATGCTGCTTGGCATGTCAAAGGTAAAGGTTCAGGTAGAAAATGACCCTGCCAGGATGAGGCCTTCGGATGTCCAGATCCTTCTGGGTGATAATGGGAAGTTCTGTAAAGCCACGGGATGGAAACCCGTAATACCTTTTGAAAAGACAGCCGAAGACCTGTTAAACTATTGGAGGGAGAAACTGTGAAAGCAGTAATATTAAGCGGCGGGAAGGGTACGCGCCTGCGTCCTATTACTCATACTAATGCAAAGCAGCTCGTTCCTGTTGCAAACAAGCCGATATTGTTTTACGGCATAGAGGCGGTCAGGGATGCCGGGATAACCGATATTGCCATAGTTATCGGAGACACGGGGGATGAAATCAAAAAGGCGGTTGGCACCGGCAAAAAATGGGGGATAAAAGTCACCTATATCCGGCAGGAGGCCCCGTTGGGGCTTGCCCATGCCGTGAAGATATGCAGGAGTTTTACA